>JALYQH010000311.1 GCA_030855945.1 Pseudomonadota bacterium
CTCAGCAGCATTTCACCTACGCCTTGCTTGTCCGGATCGAGGAACCAGTAAGCGTACCAGCCATCGATCGCGCCGCGGCCCAGTGCATAGACCGCATAAAGCGCGGGCGGGGCGAGCGCCCAGGCGAAGTCCTTGCGGTCGAGGCCGCCGTGCGGGCCAAGCGCCCACATCAGCACGAACAGCAGCGGCGTCGCATCGTGAAGCGCAACATTGGCAACATGCTGCCATCCCTCGGTATGCCACAGCGCCCTCAGTGCGATCGAAAAGGTCAGCCCGACCAGCGCGATCGAGGTCGCCGCCATCAGCCGCGCCCGCGCTCCGCCAAGCCGAGTAGTGCTGCCGAGCGCGACCGCCGTCGCTACCACCGCGACGAGAATGTTGGTCAGGATGGTGTAGTAACCGAAGTAGCGCCACGTCCCCAGGCCGGGCCCGAGTTGCTCGACAGTCAGCATCAGCTGCAGCGCCAGCGCTCCCCAGCCGACGACCGCGACCAGCGCTGCCAGTCCCCGCGCCACTCCCCCGGTCCGCACCCGCTTCGCTCGCGCGTGTGACTCGCTATCCGCCGTGTCCGCCATCGCCGTCTCCCCCTTTTCACGCAGCCTGCTCCGCCGCCGCGCCGCGGGCAAGCGCGATAGCCTTGGCAACTTCCGGGCGCGCTCCGCATTGGACCTGGCATGACCCGTTCGCCGCTCACCCTCCCCCACCGGCTCGACCCCGCCGCCCATACCTGCCGCGCCGTCGTCGAAACCCCCGCGGGAAGCCGCGCCAAGTTCGACTATGATGCCGACAGCGGCCTGTTCCTGCTCGCCGGGACGCTGCCCGCGGGACTGGCGTTTCCGCTCGATTTCGGCTTCGTTCCGGGAACGCGCTGCGACGACGGCGACCCGCTCGACATTCTCATCCTCGCCGAAGGAATCCAGCCGCTTCCGGTCGGCTGCCTGGTCACCGCGCGGCTGCTCGGCGTGATCGAGGCCGAGCAGACCGAGGGCGGCGTGACGCTTCGCAACGATCGTCTCGTCGCCCGCCTCGCCGAAAGCCGCGCCTTTGCCAACGTCGACAGCCTCGACCAGCTCGGCGAGGGCTTTGCCGACGAGCTGGCGCGCTTCTTCACCATCTACAACGAGCTCAAGGGAAAGCAGTTCGAGGTGCTCGCCACCTACGGCCCCACCCGGGCCTCGACCCTAGTCGAGCAAGCCGCCTGCTGAGGCGTCAGCGCCGCCCCGAATCTCCCGATGCGATCTCGGCCGGCTCGGGCGCTGCCACCCCGCCCTGGTCGATCTCCATCCAGTCGCGAAACGGGAGCTTGTAGAGCATGTCCATCACTTCGAACTCGAGCCCGCCTGGCTGAAAGGTGTTGCTGTTCCACATCGCCACGACGCCGCTTTTGAGCTTCGGGTCGAACAGGATCAGCGAACGATAGCCGTTGACCCCGCCGCGGTGGCCGATGACATGTTGCCCGCTATAGCTGTAGGTCCGCCAGCCGAGGGCATACATCGGATCGTCGAGCCGCTCGCGAAACTTGCGCAGCCGGCGGAGCTCGCCCGGCGTCGCGACGCGCGGCTCGTGGATGGTCTGGAGCAGCGCCGGGCTGAGCACCGCCGGCATCTGCCCCATCTGCGCTAGCATCCACAGCGTCAAATCCTTGATGTCGCTATTGACTCCGCCCGCCGCGGGCACGCCATAATAGACGTCGTTGACCTCAAGCGGTCGCCTGCCGACGCTGTGCGGCCGCGCCCAGCTCGGCGCCGACTGCAGCCCGGCGCGAGTGACGCTGGCCGAGGTCATGCCGATCGGGTCGAACAGAGTCCGCTTGAGTGCGGTCCCGTAGGACTGGCCGGTGACCTTTTCGACCATCTCGCTCGCCGCGTCATAGGCAATGTTCTGATAGCTCCAGCAGGTCCCCGGGGCGCACAGGTTGGACAGTTCGAACAGGGTGCGGCGCAGAAACGGCGCGCTCTGCCCCTCCTCGAGCTTATTGTCATAGGCGTTGCGGTAGAGGCCGAGGCGGTGGCTGAGCACATCGGACACGGTCGCGCTCGCCTGGATGCCGCCGGGAAGCTGAAGCGATGGCGCAAGGCTCCCCGCCGGCTGGTCGAGCGACAGCCGTCCTTCCTCGGCGAGCTTGGCGAGCATCGTCGAGGCGACTCCCTTCGACACCGACGCCCAGCGGAACACGGTATCGGGCGTGACCTTGTCGCCCGAACCCTCGACCGTCTCGCCATAGCCCGACAAAAAGGTGATCCGCCCGCCCTCGACGACGCCGACCGCCATCCCGACCATGTTCGGCTTGTCGACCATCCGCCGGAAGCGCGCGTCGAGCGCGGCATAATCCACGTCGCGGCGCTTTGCGGGAACCACCTGGACCAGCCGGGCACGGGTCTGGGCCTGTGCCGCTTCTCGCTGCTCCGCCGGGCTTAGCTCGGGCTTCCGCTCCTCCGATGGAAACAGCGTCAGCCCGACCGCGATGAACGCCGCCAGGCCGACGCCGAATTTGGTTTCTCGTTTCAAGCAGCGCACTCCCCGCGACCGCTGTGCCGGGACCCGCCGCGGGCCTCAACCGGGCGATTCCGTGCCTGCGCCGAAACGAAGTCCTGGGGCGACGAACCGCGCCATGCTGGCCTCTCCGCGCAACCGGCGCTAAGGACGTCGTATGCAATTTTTGAAGACGCTGTTCTGGATGGTGCTGGCGGTATCGGTCGCCATCTTCGCCAGCCGCAACTGGCGCGACGTCACCATCGACCTGTGGGGGCCGATCCAGGCCGACATCAAACTGCCGCTGCTGCTCGGACTGATGCTGCTGCTCGGCTGGCTTCCGACCTGGCTGGTGATGCGCGGCCGGCTGTGGCAGGCGAAGCGCAAGCTGCTGCTGCTCGAACAGCCGGCGACCCCGGTCGAGCCGGTGCCAGCCCCGCTTCCGGCCGACGAGGGGATTCAGCAATGAACCGCATTTATGTCGCCCTCGACACGCCCGATCTCGACCGGGCGAAGTTGCTAGCAAAGGCGCTCGCCCCGGTCGCCGGCGGGCTCAAGCTCGGGCTCGAATTCTTCTGCCGCAACGGCCGCGAGGGGGTGCTCGAGATCGCCGACTTCGGCCTGCCGATCTTCCTCGACCTCAAGCTCCACGACATTCCCAACACGGTCGCCAAGGCGATCCACGCTCTCGCCGACCTCGCGCCGGCGGTGCTGACCGTGCACGCCGCCGGCGGCCGGGCGATGATGGAAGACGCCAAGGCCGCCGCGCCCGCGGGGACCAAGGTCGTCGCGGTAACCGTGCTCACCAGCCTCGACGGCGACGATCTGAACGCGATCGGAGTCACCGACGACTCGGCCCGCCAGGTCGAGCGGCTCGCTGGGCTCGCTCGCGAAGGCGGGCTCGATGGCATCGTCTGCTCCGGAAACGAACTGGCGGGCGCCCGCGCGCAGTGGAAGGACGGCTTCTTCGTCGTCCCCGGCATCCGTCCGGTCGACGCCGCGCTGGGCGATCAAAAACGGATCATGACTCCGCGCGCCGCGCTCGACGCCGGCGCCTCGATCCTCGTCATCGGCCGCCCGGTGACCGCCGCCGACGACCCGGCCGCCGCGTTGCGCGCAATCGCGGCGCTGCTTTGAAACCTATGCGGGACAGGCTTGGGCCGTGGTTCGGCTCAAGCCGACCGCGGAGTCAGCGCTGCGTCGCGAAGGCCCCGCCACACCTTGAGCGCCTGCACCGTCTCGCCCACGTCGTGAACGCGGACGATTTGCGCGCCCTGGTCGACCGCCTTTAGCGCCAGCGTCAGGCTCCCGGCGAGCCGCTTGTCGGCTGGCGCCTCCCCGGCCAGCGCACCGATCATCCGCTTGCGGCTTGCCCCGACGACGATCCCGCAACCGAGACCGTGGAACAGCGCGAGACCGTTCAACAGTTCGAGATTGTGCGCCACCGACTTGCCGAACCCGATGCCAGGGTCGACCAGGATTTTAGCGCGCGCGATCCCCGCCGCTTCCGCCGCGGCAATCCGCTCCTCGAGCCATAGATACACCTCGACCAGCACATCGTCGTAGCGCGGCGCGTCCTGCATTGTCGCCGGATCGCCCTGGTGGTGCATCAGCACCACCGGCACGCCAGCCGCCGCGACCACCGCCGCCGACTGTGGGTCCCAGCTAAGCGCCGAGACATCGTTGACCAGCCCCGCGCCGGCCCCGATCGCCGCCTGCATCACCGCGGACTTGCGCGTGTCGATCGACACTGCCGCCCCGCCCGCCGCAAGTTGCTGAACCACCGGCAGCACCCGCTCGATCTCGTCACCTTCCCAAACCGTAGCCGCCCCCGGCCGCGTCGATTCTCCCCCGACATCGATGATCGCCGCCCCCTCACCGGCCATCACCGCACCCGCTTCGGCAGCAGCGCGCGCATCGGCATAAGCGCCGCCGTCGGAGAAACTGTCGGGCGTGGCGTTGACGATCCCCATCAC
>JALYQH010000315.1 GCA_030855945.1 Pseudomonadota bacterium
GTTCATGGAAATACCCGATCCCCCAAATAGCAAAGGGCCGGCGAAGCTTTCGCTTCCCGGCCCTTCCGCTTTCCTTTTGCCGGTTACCCGGCGACTCGCACGTTTCGACTGTTCAATATATGTGCCAGATGAGCGTCACGATGTCAAAATGTTTTTACCAATTAGGTTCAGCTACACTATAGATCCGACCCGACGACCATCGGTGAGCACGTCGCAGATTGGGCAGTCCACGCTCTCGCGCGCTTCGCGCACCGCTGCTCGGTCGTCGGCCGCCAGCATATGCCTGATCTTGATGATCGCCCCGCCCGGCTTGGCCAGCTTGTTGACTCGATAGAGTTTCATGATTCGCCCCCATGTTCGGAAGCATAATGACGATCGGCGAATGTGGTTCCCACCGGTCTTGGAGAATGTTTTCAACTCCTCGGACGAGGTTAGATATGTGTTTGGGCTTGACCGTGACCATCCTCGAATGACTTAGGGACGGTCCTTTTCGGATGCCCAGGAGCCAATGATGTTTGCCGATCTGCCGCCGCCCGATCCATCCGTTCAGGTCGAGGTGGCCTCGACCGGAATTTCGAAGGGACTGGCCCAGACCGATGGGCCTCAGCTCGTCGCGCGCGCCGGGCTCGGCTTCGGCGACTTTTCGCTCGAGGCCAGCGGCAAGAACATCGAAACGACCAGCGGCGACGACGGCGTCGAAACGCAGCTCTCCATCGGGGCGGCGACCAAGGCTAGCGGGTTCGATCTGTCGCTTCGCGCCGGGGTTAAAACCGTCTCCGCCGTGGCCGGCCAAGTCGATCGTCACGCTTTGGAGTTTAAGGGCGATGCGGCCCGCAAGCTCGGTCCGCTGCGCGCGACCCTTGGCTTCGTCTACAGTCCTGACGATACTGGTTCGACGCGCTCGGCATTATTCGTCGAAAGCGGGCTTGCCTGGGGCGTGCGCAAGGGCGTCCGGCTCGGCGCTCGGCTCGGCCGCCGCCAACGCGTCGACGCACCTGATTATACGGCCTATAATGTGGGGGTGACCTACGACCTCATCCCAGAGCTTGCCGCCGACTTGCGCCTCTACGATACCGACTCAAGCGACCTTGGCCGCCCTTATCGCCGCCGCCTTGTCGCCTCGGTGCGGGCGCGATTCTGAACTCGTGGCGGCGCAGCTCTAATATCCCATTAGCGCCAGAACCTCCTTGCGGCTGCGCTCGTCGGTGCGGAACGTGCCCATCATCCGGCTGGTAGTCATCATCACTCCCGGCGTATTGACCCCGCGCGCGCTCATGCAGGCGTGGCTCGCCTCGACCACCACCGCGACCCCCTTGGGCTCGAGATGCTCCCAGATGCAGTCGGCGACCTGCGCGGTCAGCCGCTCCTGAACCTGCAGCCGCCGCGCGAAGCCGTGCAGCACCCGCGCCAGCTTGGAGATTCCGACCACCCGGTCTCCCGGCAGATAGGCGATCGCCGCCCTGCCGATGATCGGCGCAAGGTGGTGCTCGCAATGGCTCTGGAACGGAATATCCTTGAGCAGCACGATCTCATCATAGCCGCCGACTTCCTCGAAGGTCCGCGTCAGATGCTGCGCCGGATCCTCATTATAGCCGCGCGCATATTCCTTCCACGCCCGTGCCACACGCCGCGGCGTGTCGAGCAAGCCTTCGCGCGCCGGATCGTCGCCGGCCCAGCGAATCAGCGTCCGCACCGCGTCGGCGACCTCGTCCGGAACCGCAACCTTGGGCGGGGTCCCCACCAGGTCTCCATCCTCTGGGCTGGCAGTCATGCTTGAAGCTCCTTGGCGATGGCATCGGCGACGTCGCGCACCTGCCCGCGAATGTCGGGCACGGCAACCACTTCCCAATAAGCACCTTTGGTAAGCGGGCCCAATGCCCAGACTCTAGGGGCGGCCCGGCTGCTCTCATCGACCTCGATCCCCATCCCCAGCCGATCCACGGCAATCAGCCGGTCGTCGATCATCCGCCGCAGTAGCGGATCGCGCGTCCGCACCATGCTCCCTAGCGGCCCGGTGCAATTGAACGCGGCGGCGAAGGTCTGCTGGCTCTTTGATCCGTTCGTCCCGGACGCGGTGGAGGGCCGCCCGCGTCGGCAAATCTCGACCACCAATCCATTTCGTTCCTCGCTCATTCGGCTCACCCGGCCGGCAAGAATCTCCAGCCGTCCGTCCGCAACCATCACCCGCAGCCGCTCGGCCACCTGTGGAGCAATGCGGTGCCGATGGACATCCCACCATGGGCGCGCATGGCGCAGGAACCGGCGCTGCTGAACGTCATCCAGTCCTCGCCAGATCGCATGGCTGTGCGGCCGCAATGCATCGACCGCCGCCCGCCATCCGACCCCGGCGCTGCGCCGGCGCAGCCAGCGCCACAATGCGAGCACGTTGCCCAGCGGCACCTCGTCGAGTTCGGCCGGGACCGGTTCGTAGGCCGCATGAGCCCGCGGAATCTGCCCGCGACGCGACAAAGCGAGGATGCGTCCCTTGTGCCCGGCCTCGTCGAGCGAAAGCACCATGTCCACCATGGTCAGGCCGGTACCAAGGATCAGCGCGCCGCCGCCCTGCTCCGCCAGCCGCGCTACCGCTGCGGCCGCTTCCTCGCGCCACGGATTGTTGACGAACCGCTCGATCGATACTCGGTCCCCGACCGCCATCGGCTCGGGCGGCTGGTTTCCGATCGCCAGCACCAGCGCCGCCGCCTCGACCTGGCGCCCATCGTCGAGGGTCACCAGCCACCCGTCACCGCGCGGCTCGGCCGCGACGGCACATGCCTTGGCAATCTCGACATGGCCGCCTGCGACCGCCTCATCGAGAATCGCCTTCAGATAGGTGCCGAACTTCAGCCGCTGGACGAATTCGCCTGGCTGATGCCCTTGGTCGACGAAATCATCGGGCGCGTTGGCCCAGGCGCTCATCTTGGCGGCCGGGACATTGAGCAAATGGGCAGGCTCGATCGTCGAATAGGCCGTGCCGCGCCCCGCTCGTCCGCCGCCCTCGATCAGCAGCGAAGCGATCCCGCGCCGCGCCAGCTCGGCCGCCGCCATCGTTCCCGAATAACCGCCTCCAACGATGATCGCGCGCCGCGAGGCGTCAGATTTCATAGTCTGGCCAGCCGTTGGGGTTGGCAGCGCCGGCTTTGCGCCGGACCATCTGGTCGTGAAGGCCGATGACCGTCAGCCCTGCGGTCTCGGTGAACAGCGCGGGCACCACGGCATGAACGATACACGCCGCTCCCGCGCCGATCATCCGCGCCCCGATCGCCACCGCCCCCGCACCATGGCTCGCCCAGCTCATCCCCAGCGAGCGCGGATGGTCGCGAAATAGCCGGCCGATCATTAGCTGTCCCTTTTCAGTCGCTTGGGTCGTGGTGGCCCCGGAGGGACTCGAACCCCCGACCTGCGGTTTAGGAAACCGTTGCTCTATCCTGCTGAGCTACGGAGCCACTGGGCCACCCCTTATGGCGCGCCGCTCGCCGAATCAATTCGCGACCGGCTCGATCGCCCGGCGATGTTTAAGCACCGGAATTCGCCCGCGCACCTCGGCGATCGCGGCGAGGTCGATGTCCGCGAACGCCAATTGGGGCTCGTTGTCGAGCTCAACAATCAGCCGGCCCCACGGATCGGCAACCAGCGAATGGCCGTAGGTCTCACGCCCATCCTCATGCTGCCCGGCCTGTGCGGGGGCGACGACGAACACCTCGCTTTCGATTGCCCGCGCGCGCAGCAACACCCGCCAATGTGCCTCGCCCGTCGGGACCGTGAACGCTGCCGGGACGGAAATAATGTCCGCCCCCGCTTCGCTAAGCCGTTCGAACAGCGCGGGGAAGCGCAGGTCGTAACAGATCGTCAAACCAAGACGACCTACCGGCGTGTCCGGTACGACCACCGCCTCACGCCCGGCCGCGTAGACCGCCGACTCGCGCCAGCTTTCGCCGGTCGGCAGGTCGACGTCGAACAGGTGAATCTTGTCGTAGCGCGCGCGAATTTCGCCGCTCGAATCAATCACGAACCCGCGGTTGACCAGCTTGCCGCCGCCGCCCTTCAGCGCGAGCGAGCCGAGGTGCACCCACAGGCCCGCCGCCCGCGCCGCCTCGCACACCGCCGCCAGCACCACATCCTCATCCTCGGTCCGGGCGTTCCCGACCGCCCGCTCCCGGTCGCGATCGAGCATCCCCGACATTTCCGGGGTGAACAGCATTTTCGCCCCGCCCGCCGCGGCATCACGTACCGCCGCCACCAACCGCTCCGCATTGGCGGCCGGGTCAATCCCGCTTTGCGCCTGATAAAGCGCGATTTGAACGCTCGTCACGCCTGTCCCGAGCCAGGGCGAGCGGCGGCGAGCAACTCGTCGAGCTTCCCATCCTGCTCGAGCGCCATCAGCGCGTCGCAGCCGCCGATATGCCTGCCGCCGATAAACACTTGCGGGACCGTCATCCGACCGCCCGACCGCTCGATCATTTCATCCCGCTTCGGTCCGCCGCCGTCGACCGGATATTCCTCGAACGCGATCTTCTTGATCTCCAGCAATTTCTTGGCGCGCACGCAGAAGCCGCACGTCGCCTTGGTGTAGATTTCAACGCTCTTCACGAATCTCTCCTCATACGTTCGCCGCGTGGCTTAACGCATGAGATGCGCCGGGCGAACCACCCTTGCCCAGCTGATCAGCTCAACCCGCGCCGCCCCCGCCTTGCGCAAGGCCCGGGCGCAACCCTCGGCGGTGCTGCCGCTGGTCAACACGTCGTCGATCAGCACGATGGTCAAACCATCAATCCGGGCTCCGGGCTCGACCTTGAACGCACCGGCAACGGCGGTGCGCCGTTGCTGATGATTAAGCCCCTTAAGCGGCCGCGTTGCCTTGATCCGCCGCAACAGCGATTGATCGACCGGCACTCCCCACCGCCGCCCAAGCTCCCGCGCCACCAGTCCCGACTGGTTGAACCCGCGCGACCACAGGCGCCAGCGATGCAGCGGTACCGGGACGATCAGCCGCTGCTCGTCGGTCTGTCCGCCTAGCGGCGCCATGTAGCGCGCCATGGTTCGCGCCAATGCGACCTTGCGGCCATATTTCAGCTTGAGCGCGATCGTCCGCGTCAGGTCGCCATAGGCCACTGCCGCGCGCATCCGATCGAGTAGCGGCGGCGAGGCGAGGCAGCGGGCGCAAAGCTCGGCTTCGGTCCCCTCGAGCGGCAGGCCGCAACAGCCGCACCCGCGATCGCCAAGCCAGTCGATCTGCAACCAGCAGGCGCCGCAAAACCCGTCGACCTCGTCGATCACGTCGCCGCATCCGGCGCAGCGCGGCGGCAGCGCGAAGTCGAGCAGCGCCCTGCCAATCCGCTTCAGGGGTCGATTGATCACCGTCGTCATGACCTCTTGTCGCGTGACGGGCGAGGCCGCACAAGCGCCTCGTGAGCGCCCCCACCACCAGCGAGCTGTTCGACCGCGGCCGGCGCGCTCTCGTGCGTGATCGCGCCGCTACGCTTGAACCTGAACTGCTCCTGCTAAGGCGCGCGTTCGACGAATGTCTCGACCGCCTGCGCGACATAGATCGTCCATTCGAACGCGCGCTGCTGGTCGGCTCGCCGACGCCGGACTGGCCGCGGCAGCTGGCAACCCTGTGCGGCACGGTGGACGTGTTCGATCCTGGACCTCGTTTTGCGGCGACCGCCAACGGGTTGACGGGCGCGGAAGATCGCCATGACTTCGGCGAGAAACGCTACGATCTGGTAGTTGCGGTCGGCACGCTCGACACCGTTAACGATCTTCCTGTCGCCCTTCAGCTGCTGCGGCGCGCGATGAGGCCCGACGCCCCGTTCATTGGCGCGCTCGCGGGAGGGGACAGCCTGCCCGCGCTGCGCTCGGCGATGATTGACGCGGACCGTGCCACCGGCGCGGTCGCGGCGAGAACCCATCCGCGAATCGAGCCGTCATCGTTCGCCGGGCTTCTCGCCGCCGCCGGCTTCGTCATGCCGGTGGTCGATGTCGACCGAGTGAAGCTCCGCTACCCGTCCCTCGCCGCGCTGGTGCGGGATCTCCGGCTAATGGGCGCGTCGAACGTCCTCGTCGACCGCTCTCCGGCGCGCGGCCGAAAATGGGCCTCGCTCGCCGCCACCGCGTTCGCCGCCAATGCCTGTGAAGGTCGCATCGACGAGCGGATCGACATCCTTCATTTCGTTGGCTGGTCGCCCGCCTGATAAAGTGGGTAGCGAAGCGTTAACTCCCCCGACGCTATGATTTGTTAATTGTGTAGCGTCAGCATGTTCCCGTGGACCAGGACCAGAAGGAGGGTGGCGTGGACGCTATCCGGACAAGGATGCGTCGCCTGCGCTCGGACAAGCGCGGCGCGACTGCGGTTGAATATGGGCTGATTGCCGCGCTGATCATCATCGCCATGCTGGCGGGCCTCAGCACGCTCGGCGGCGGCACCGGCGGGATGTGGACCGGGCTCAAGGACAAGGTGCAGGCGTCGGGCTAGGGCGCCGCGTCGGCTAGCGAGCGCGCGCTCCATAGACGACCAGCTTGACCTTCTGCCCGGGGATCAGCGCTCCGCCTGACAGCCCATTCAACGACAGGAACCGTTCGACCCGATAATCGCGGTAAGCCATCCGGCTGGCGAGGCTGTTCACCGTATCGCCGCGCCCGACCGTGACCACATCGATCACCCGCGGCCGGATCGCCGCGGCCTCGGCCGGGCTGATCCGCCGCAGCGAGCCCAGCATCGCCGCGAAAGGTTGCATTCCCTGCCCCCCGCGACTCAGCATGACGAAATGATAAGCGGTATTGGCGTCGAACCGATAGGCCATCACGCTGACGTCGACCGCACCCGACGATGTTCCGGCGCGTCCGGTCACGAACGCGGCCGGCAATCCATTGATCGTCGTCCGCTGCATGGGCCCTAACGCAATCCGGGTCTTGCCCTCGGTCAGCCCGTACAGGACCTGGCCGATATAAGTGTCGAAATTGCCGTCGAACCGCCCGGTGCTGAATTGCGCCTGCCCGCCCGACCCGGCGACCGTCACCGCCCGCGCGCTATTCTGCATCTGATAGCCGACCGGGACGGTAAATTGCAGCCGCAGGTCCGGGTGCGTGAAGCTGCGCCCGTCGATTATGCCTTGCTCCGGATCGTCATCGACAATCACTCCGTCAAGTTGGGCGAGGAATGCATCGCGGTTGCGGAGTCCTTGCCCGGCGCGGCCGGTACGCTGCGCCGATGCCGCCGCCTGGCGGGTGCGATTTTCGTTAAGCGGGTGGGTCTGCGCCCATTCGGGGGTCGAGCGGTTGCTATTGCCTTGCGCGCGCGACTCAAGCGCGCTCGACCGGCCCAGCGCGGCCAACATTGAACTGCTAGCCAAGGGATCATAACCAGCCGACACGAGGTAGCGGATGCCGAGCACATCGGCCTGATATTCCTGATCTCGTGAGAAGCTCAGCGTCCGCAGTTGCGAACCATATTGCGCGCTTTGCGATATGAGGTTGCCAAAGCCGCCGCCAACGACCGAGCCGAGAACCGCACCGAGTACGCCGAGAATGCTGTTGCGCTGCGACGCTTGCTGCCTTGCCTGAGAATGGCGCGCGGCGATATGCCCGGTCTCATGGCCAAGCACGAAGGCCAGCTCGGCCTCGTCATTCATCAGGCCCATCAGCTGACGGGTGATGTAGACATAGCCGCCCGGCACCGCGAAAGCATTCTCGACCGCGGCGTTGAGCGTGGTGAAGCGAATGGCCTGGCCAGGGTTTGCGAGCCCCGAATAAGTCGAGACGCGCCGCCCGACGCTTTCGACATAGGCCGCGCGCGGGCCGGTCTCCGCACCGCCGAACTCTGCCACCAACGCAGGATGTTGCTGCCGAGCCTCGGCGACCTCGCGCGGCGACAGCGACCGCGTCTGGGCGACCGCGACTCCGGCCGTGGCAAGCGCCGTGGCGGCAAGGAACAGGCGGGATTTACGCATCGAGCGTCTCCGGTCGCTAAAGGCTTCAGCTTCCCACTCAACCGCGCGGCTTCGATGTGGTTCCGAAACGGCTATCCGCCTAGCGACAGGAATTTGGTCCGCCGCTGTGCGAGCAATGCCTCGCCCGACAGAGTCGCACAGCCATCGAGCTCCTCGGCCAGCGCCGCCTTAAGCGCTCCGATCGCGGCTCCCGGGTCGCGGTGCGCACCGCCAAGCGGCTCGGGCACGACGCGGTCGATGACGCCCAGCGCATGGAGGTCGGCGGCGGTAACCCGCATCGCCTCGGCGGCATCGGCGGCCTTGTCGGCCGTTCTCCACAGGATCGACGCGCAACCCTCGGGCGAGATTACCGAATAGACGGCATGCTCGAACATCAGGACCCGATTGGCTGCGGCAAGCGCGATGGCGCCGCCCGACCCGCCCTCGCCGACCACCACCGCGATCATCGGCACCTTGAGCGCCAGGCATTGCTCGGTCGACCGGGCGATGGCCTCGGCCTGCCCGCGCTCCTCGGCCTGGACACCGGGGAAGGCGCCCGAGGTATCGACCAGGCTCACCACCGGCACGCCAAAGCGATCGGCGAGCTGCATCAGCCGGATCGCCTTGCGGTAGCCCTCGGGCTTGGCCATCCCGAAATTGTGCCTGAGCCGGCTCGCGGTGTCGTCGCCCTTTTCATGGCCGATCATCATCACCCGGCGTCCGTCGATCCGCGCCAGCCCGCCGATGATCGCCTGATCGTCACCGAAAGCCCGGTCGCCTGCGAGCGGCAGAAAGTCGTCAGTCACGCCCGCGACATAATCCTTGAAGTGCGGCCGCTCCGGATGCCGTGCAACCTGCGTCTTCTGCCACGGCGTCAGGCGCGAATAGGTTTCGCGGAGCAGCTTCGACGATTTGGTTTCGAGCCGCGCCACCTCGGCGTCGATGTCGATCGCGCCGGCGCTCGCCGTGTCGCGCAGCTCGACGATGCGCCGGTCGAGTTCCGCGATCGGCTTCTCGAATTCAAGATAGGTTTGCATAAGCGGCGCGGGGTAAGGCGGGCCGAGTTCCGCGTCAACGCGTGCGGGATAGCGGGTGGCGGGCATTCACCAACTCGACTAGCCGCGCGCTGTCGACATGAGTGTATATCTGAGTCGTCGCAATGTCGGCATGGCCGAGCAACGACTGGAGCACCCGCAAGTCGGCCCCGCCCGCCAGCAAATGGGTCGCGAACGCGTGGCGCAGGACATGCGGGCTAACCCGCTCCGGCGCGATCCCCGCCAAACCCGCCAAAGTCCGCACAATCTGGTACAATCGCACGCGGCTTAAATGGCCTTTGCCGCCCGGGAACAGCCACGGTCCGTCGCTCGGCGCCGCCGCGGTCCACGCCGCCACCGCTTTTTCCGCTCGCGACGAAATTGGCGCCAGCCGTTCCTTGTCGCCCTTGCCCCTGATCATCAGGAACGGCTGCCCGGCCCGCACCGCGCGGCGCGGCAGCGACACGAGCTCGGTTGCACGCAGCCCCGACCCGTAAAGCAATTCGATCAGCGCCAGATCGCGCAGTGCCAGCGGGCGCCCGCTCGCCGCGCGCTCCTCCACCGCGGCGAACATCGCCTCGACTTCATGGGTGTCGAGGATCTTCGGCAGCGGCCGCTGGAGCACCGGCCGCGGCAAGGCCGGCGAGGGATCGTCGGCCCGAAACCCGTCGTCATGGAGAAAGCCGTAAAAACGCCGCAGCGCCGCCGCCCGCCGCGCGACCGTCGAAGGTGCCAGCGCGCCCCATTTCTCGCCCAGCGAAGCAAGGTCGCTCGGCCCTGCCGCCTCGAGGGATTTCAGATCGACCGCGGCCGCTTCGAGATCCCGGCGATATGCCGCGAGCGTATTCCGCGCCGCGCCCGCCTCCGCCGCCATCATGTCGAGGAAGCGGTCGACCAGCGCGCGGTCGCCCTCATTCATCTGGGCGCATTCACGTCCGCGCCAGCGCCTCGGCCGCGATCATCCGCGCCATCGCTTCCTGACCGGTTCGGCGCAGCGCCGTTGCGGCGTGAAACAGATAGAACGCCGGCACCTCGCCGATGGTCGGCGCCTGCATTGCCGAAGCGGCGAGGATCATCACCGTCCCCCCCTGGCGGCGCCGCGCGGCCCCGTCGATCAGCCGCGTCCAGGTCGTCTCGCGGTCGAGTCCCAGGCCATAGCTCTGGTTTAGCCGTCCAG
>JALYQH010000322.1 GCA_030855945.1 Pseudomonadota bacterium
GATCGGCTCGGAGTGGCACGTCACTTTGACCACCTCCACGACATCCACGCCGCCGAACTTCGCCCCAAACCCGATGCGCATGGCTATCGCCTGCTGGTCGAGCGGCTCGGAATCGATCCGGCGCGCACCGCGATGGTCGAGGATATGGCGCAAAATCTGGCCCCAGCGAAAATGCTCGGAATGACCACCGTATGGGTCGACAATGGGTCCGAACGCGGCAATCACGCTTATGACCCGAGCTTCATCGACCATCGCATTACCGACGTCGTCGCCTGGCTCGACGAAATTGTGAAAGGACCCGCATGACCGACCAGCTTGCCGCGACATCGACTCGGCGTGGGAAGCACGCGACACCATCGCTCCCACCACCCGGGGCGAGGTTCGCGATGCGGTCGAGGCGGCGCTGGGCCTGCTCGACCGCGGCGAGGCGCGCGTCGCGCACAAGGTCGACGGCGCGTGGCAGGTCAATCAATGGCTCAAGAAAGCGGTATTGCTGTCGTTCCGTCTCAACGCGATGGCCGAGATCCCCGGCGGTCCGGGCGGCGCACCATGGTGGGATAAGGTCGATTCGAAATTCCTCGGCTGGGATGCGAAGCGGTTCGGTGCCGCGGGATTCCGCGCCGTGCCCGGGTCGATCGTCCGCCGCGGTGCGTACATCGCGCCGGGCGCGGTGCTGATGCCGAGCTTCGTCAACCTCGGCGCCTATGTCGGCGAAGGCGCGATGATCGACACCTGGGCGACGGTCGGAAGCTGCGCGCAGATTGGCCGCAACGTCCATATTTCCGGCGGCGCGGGGATTGGCGGGGTGCTCGAACCGCTCCAGGCCGGACCGGTGATCATCGAGGATGATTGCTTCGTCGGTGCGCGCTCCGAAGTCGCCGAGGGCGTGGTCGTCGAGCAGGGCGCGGTGCTGTCGATGGGAGTGTTCCTCGGCGCCTCGACCAAGATCGTCGACCGCGCCAGCGGCGAGGTGATGTACGGTCGCGTGCCCGCTTATTCTGTGGTCGTCCCGGGCGCGATGCCGAGCGACAAAGGCGGTCCGAGCCTCGCCTGCGCGGTGATCGTCAAGCGCGTCGACGAGCGGACGCGGTCAAAGACCAGCATCAACGAGCTGCTTCGGGACTGACCTCGCCGACGAGCGCGCGCGCCTCGGCGCTGGTCCAGTCCATGTCGCCGGTGTAACGCCATACTTCCTTGCCCGCGGCGTCGAACAGGATCGTGGTCGGAAGGATTTGCACCCCGAGCGCATCCGACAGCGCCATGTCCTTGTCGTGATACGCCGCGAAGCGACCAAGCTTCCTGCCCGCGAGGAACGCATTGACCGCGCTTTGCGGCGCCATGTCCTGGCTCACCGCGATGACGTGGAGCTTGCCCTTTTGCCCGGCCGCGAGCGCGGCGATGGTCGGCAATTCCTTGACGCACGGCGCGCACCAGGTGGCCCATAGATTGACCAGTAGCGGCGTTCCCTTGAACGAAGCGAGCGAGGCATCGCCACCGTCGGGATTCTTGAACAAGGTGATCGGTGCGGCCTTGCCCTTTTGGTTGCGGTCGAGGCCTTTGCCGCTTTCGGCTTCGGCAGCGGACGCTTGAGGCGCCTCGGCCTTTTGCCTATCGCAGGCAGCGGCGAGGAGGCCGATGAGGAGCAGGACGATCAGTCGCACGGGCAATTCCAATCAGATGTGGGGCGGGCGCTTCGCCGGCGGCCCGGCGGCCGTGATGCGCGAGATAAATGCCTCGATCGCGATCGACAAGCGCCTGTGGCGCGAAGATATCGCCGCGAGCCGCGCGCACGCCTCGATGCTTCACCGCCAGGGGATATTGAGCGAAGCCGATGCGCGCGCGATCGACGAAGGGCTGGCCGCGGTCGGGCTCGAGATCGGCGAGGGCAAGCTTGAGGAAGACCCCGCGCTCGAAGACATTCACATGCACGTCGAGCATCGCCTGTCGCAATTGATCGGCGAACCCGCGGGCCGGCTCCACACCGCGCGCAGCCGCAACGACCAGGTGGCGACCGATTTCAAGCTGTTCGTCCGCGGCGCGATCGATGAAGCCGTCGCCGGAATCGACGCGCTCATCCTCGCGCTGCTCGCCCGCGCCGAGGAACATGCCGCAAGCGTGATGCCGGGCTTTACGC
>JALYQH010000323.1 GCA_030855945.1 Pseudomonadota bacterium
CCGCCGCGCTTGGCCAGACGATCCGCATCGCGACGCTTGGCGACATTGCGCAGAACAGCGCGAAATTCTCGCTCGCCGACCGTCAGGTGCCGATCAACGTCAGCCTATCGCAAAGTTCGCGGCGCGACCTGGCGACGCTCGAAAACCTGCCGGTGCCGACGGCGAGCGGCGGCTCGGTGCCGCTGAAGTCGGTTGCCGAGATCGGATTCGGGGCGGGGCCGACCACGGTCCAGCGCACCAATCAGGTCCGCCGCACGTCGGTCGGCGCCGACCTCGCGCCGGGGCTGGTGTCGGGCGACGCCTGGGCCAAGATCAACGAGCTGCCGACGGTCAAGAATCTGCCCGAGGGTGTGCAGAAGCTCGAGCTGGGCGACAGCAAGTGGCAGGCCGAATTGCTCTTCTACTTCGCCATCGCGCTCGCCTCGGGCGTGCTGCTGGTGTTCGCGGTGCTGGTGCTGCTCTACCGCCGCTTCCTGTCGCCGCTGGTCAACATGGGATCGCTATTGCTCGCTCCGCTCGGAGCGGCGATTGCGCTTCACCTGACCGGTAACCCGGTCTCGCTGCCGGTGCTGATCGGGGTGTTGATGCTGTTTGGGATCGTCGCGAAGAATTCGATCCTGCTGGTCGACTTCGCGGTCGAGATGATGGGCCACGGCATGCCCAAGAATGAATCGATCGTCGAGGCCGGCCACAAGCGCGCCCAGCCGATCGTGATGACCACCGTCGCAATGGTCGCCGGAATGGTTCCGATCGCCGTCTCCTTGTCGGGCGACGGTAGCTGGCGCGCGCCGATGGGCGTGACGGTGATCGGCGGGCTGCTCTTCTCGACCTTGTTAACGCTGCTGCTGGTCCCCGCCTTCTTCTCGATCGCGGTCGACATCGAGGCCTGGATTGCGCGCAAGTTCAGCCGGCTGGTCGACAATGGCGAGCCGCATCAGCCGATGGCGGAGCCGGTCCCGGCGGAGTGACATCGCCGCGCGGCGGGCTAAGGTGGGGCCTATGAGCGCCCCGCTTGCCCAGTCCTTCGCCCCATTGGCCAGGTTCAACCCCGCCCAACCCGGCGCCGCCGGGATGAAGCGCGCCGCCACCGGCCTGCTGGTGGTGATGGCGCTAGTCTTCCTCGCCGCGCGCGCTTTCGAGGCTTCCTATCCGTGGCTGGCCTGGGTCAAGGCCTTCGCCGAAGCCGGGATGGTCGGCGGGCTGGCCGATTGGTTCGCTGTGACTGCGCTGTTCCGTCACCCGCTCGGCCTGCCGATCCCGCACACCGCGATCATCCCGCGCAACAAGGACCGCATCGGCGAGGCTCTCGCCAATTTCCTCAAGGAGAATTTCCTGATTGCGCCGGTGGTGGCGCGGCGGATGCGGAACATCGACGTCGCCGGGGCGGCGGGGCGCTTCCTCCAGGCGCCGCAAGGCGAAGAGACCCGCATCCGCAAGGGTGCGAGCCGGCTGATCGCCGATTTGTTCGAAAGCCTAGACGACGAGCGGCTCGGCGGGCTGGTCAAAAGCTCAATCGCCAACCGGCTCCGCAAAGCCGAGGTCGCGCCGCTGATCGGCCATGCGCTCGCCAGCGCGATCAACGAGGACCGCCACGTGCCGATGCTCGAGGCGATGATCCGCTGGATCGCGCGCGCTAGACGCCAACGAGGAGCTGATCCGCGAGATGGTCACCAAGCGCGCCAATTGGGTGCTCAAGCTGGCCGGGCTCGACGCCAAATTGGCCGATTCGATCATCGACGGTTTGCGCAAACTCTCCGCCGACATGGAAAGAGACCCGGCGCACCCGGTGCGGGTCAAGGTCGAGCAGGCGCTCGCCGACCTAGCCAACGATCTCCAGACCGATCCCAAGACGCGCGAGCGGGTCGAATTGATGAAGATGCAGTTGCTCGACAATCGCTCGGTCGGGGTGTGGCTCGACACGCTCTGGCAAAAGGGCCGCGAGGCGATCATCAAGGCCGCGCGCAATCCCGACGCGGCGATGGCCGGCAAGCTTGGCGAAGTGATCAAGTCGGTCGGCCAGAGCCTGGAAAAGGATGCGCGGATGAAGCGTGCGATCAACCAGTTCGCGCGCCGAGCCGTCTCGGGGATGGCGGCAAGCTATGGCGGGTCGATCGTCAAGCTGGTCAGCGAAACCGTGCGCGGCTGGGACGCCCGGACGATCACCGACCGCCTGGAAAGCGCTGTCGGCCGCGACCTGCAATATATTCGCATCAACGGGACGCTGGTCGGCGGCAGCGTCGGGGTCGTGCTGCACGCGCTCGACGCGCTTTAGCCATTGCGCCCCGCTGCGTTTCCGGCTTCGTTCGGACAAACGCCTCGGGGGTCCTCATGAACATTCGTCTGCTTATCGCCATCGCCATCGCCGCGCTGGCGCTTGCCGCGCCGGTTTATGCCCAGGCGCCGGCCGAGCCGGTCACGGTGATTCACGCCGGCATCCTGCTCGCCCAGCCGGGGAAGGCGCCACGCCGAAACGCCAGCGTGATCGTCCGCGGCCGGACCATCGCCGAGGTCCGCGATGGGTTCGTCGATGTGCCAGGCGCCCGCGTTGTCGATCTTCGCGCCGCGACGGTGCTTCCCGGCCTGATCGACAGCCACGTCCATCTCGAAGGCCTCGACGACCGTATGCAGGCGCGGCTTCAGGCGCCGTTCCGCGACCATGAGGATGAGGCCTACACCGCGCTTCTCAATGCCCGGAAGACGCTGCTCGCGGGCTTTACCACCGTCCGCGACCTCGGCGGGGAGGAGCGCACGGTGCTCTCGCTGCGTGACGCGATCGAGGCCGGGCAGTTCGCTGGCCCGTCGATCGTCGCCGCCGGCAGGATGGTGTCGGTCTCCGGCGGGCACGGCGACGTCAACGGCCTCAACCGCGACCTCACGCAAATCTACGAGCCGCGCGCCACCAACACCTGCAACGGGGCCGAGGATTGCCGCCGAGCGACGCGCGAGCAGATTTCGCTCGGCGCCGAGGTGATCAAATTCGCGGCCAGCGGCGGAGTTCTCAGCAACGTGCCGGGCGGCCTCGCCCAGCAGATGATGGACGATGAGATGCGCGCCGTTGTCGCCACCGCCCGAACGTTCGGCCGCAAGGTCGCCGCGCACGCCCACGGAGTCGACGGCATCAACGCCGCGCTAAAGGCCGGGGTCGACTCGATCGAGCATGGCACCTTCACCAACGACGAGACCTTCAAACTCTATCGTTCGACCGGAGCCTATCACGTCCCGACGCTGCTCGCCCCGGTCGCGGCACTCGCCGACGGCCAAAGGGGCGCGCTGACCCCCCCGCAGATGGAAAAAGCGCGTCAGGCAGCCGGCAATGCCGAGAAGAGCTTCGCCCGCGCCATCCGCGAAGGCGTCAAGATCGCTTACGGCACCGACACCGGAGTCAGCCGCCACGGCGACAACGCTCAGGAGTTCGCACTGATGGTCCGGAACGGAATGAGCCCGACGCTCGCCATCCGCTCGGCCACGGTCGATGCCGCGGAATTGCTCGGCAGGTCGGCGCGCGTCGGAACGATCGAACCCGGCAAGGACGCGGACATCATCGCGGTAAGCGGCGATCCGACTGCCGACGTGCGGCTGCTGGAGAAGGTCGACTTCGTGATGAAGCACGGCCGCGTCCACAAGCAGGGCGGCGAGCGCCAGCTGACGCTGGTCGACTAGCCGGTTTTCAGCGGGCCGGAACAGGCGTCACCACGAAACTCTAGCCGGCAGTCCGCCGCTCGATCGTCGCGCCGACGCCCTGCAATTTCTCCTCGAGCCGCTCATAGCCGCGGTCGAGGTGATAGACCCGCAGCACTTCGGTCTCGCCTTCAGCGGCGAGGCCGGCGAGGACAAGGCTCATCGACGCGCGAAGATCGGTCGCCATGACCTGCGCCCCGGTCATCGTTTCGACCCCGTGAACGATCGCCGAGCGGCCGCGAACGTCGATTTCGGCGCCCATCCGCCGCAATTCGGGGACGTGCATGTAGCGATTCTCGAAAATCGTTTCCTCGAGGAAGCTCTCGCCCGGCGCCATGCACAGCATCGCCATGAATTGCGCCTGCATGTCGGTCGGGAAACCGGGGTAGGGCGCGGTCGAGACGGACAGGGGTTTGAGCGGCTGGTCGGCGCTGACC
>JALYQH010000344.1 GCA_030855945.1 Pseudomonadota bacterium
GGCTGGCGCTGACCGCGACCGCCGACCGCCGGACGCGTGCCGATATTCTCGCCCAGCTTGGCATTCCGGAAGACGGGATGATCATCGCCGGGTTCGACCGTCCCAACATCCGCTACCATGTCGTCCCGCGCGACGGCCTGACCGGGCAGCTGAAGACCCTGCTCGCCAGCCACTCCGGCCCCGGCATCGTCTACGCCACCAGCCGCAACGCGACCGAGAAGATCGCCGAGCAGCTTGGCCGCGGCGGCCGCCCTGCGCGCGCCTATCACGCCGGGCTCGACGGCGCGGTTCGCCAGCGCAACCAGTCGGCGTTCGTCGTGAGCGAGGATATGGTGATCGCCGCGACCATCGCCTTCGGCATGGGCATCGACAAGCCCGATGTGCGCTTCGTCGCCCATGCCGGAAGCCCGAAGTCGATCGAAGCCTATTATCAGGAAACCGGGCGCGCTGGGCGCGACGGCGATCCGGCCGAGGCGTGGCTGTTCTGGGGCGCCGAAGATTTCTCGAAAGCGCGCCGACGGATCGAAACCGAGGTCGAGCCGGCGCGGCGCCCGGGCGAACGTGAGCGATTGAACGCGCTCGCCGGCTTCGTTGAGGCGGCGACCTGCCGACGCGCGATTCTGCTGCGCCACTTCGGCGAGGAGCCGCCCGAGCAGTGCGGAAATTGCGACAATTGCCTCAATCCGCCGGCGACGATCGACGTCAGCGAGGTCGCGCGAAAATTGCTGTCGGCGGCATTTCGTACCGAAATGCGCTTCGGAGTCGCGCACCTCGCGGCGGTGCTCGGCGGGGACGATAATGAGAAGGTCCGCCAGTTCGGGCATCACAATCTGTCGGTGTTCGGGATCATGACCGCCGACGAGCTGGCGCTGGTTCGCCCGGTGGCTCGCTCGCTGCTCGCCCGCGACGCGCTGCGGAGCGACGATTATGGCGGGCTCAGCTTCGGTCCGGGCGCCAAGCCGATCCTGAAGGGCGAGGAGCGATTGGTCATTGCGCTCCCGCCGAAGCGAGTCCGCAGGGCGCGCGACCGCGACCGCGACGGCGCCGATCTGCCCCACGACCCCTTGTTCGAGGCGCTCCGCGCGTGGCGGCGCGAACGGGCCAAGGAGATGCAGGTCCCGCCCTACGTCATCTTCCACGATTCAACCCTGCGCGCGGTGGCGGCGGAAAAACCATCGTCGCTTTCCGCGCTATCGCGGATCGAAGGGATCGGCGATACCAAGCTCCACCGGCACGGCGAATCGCTGCTCGAGGCACTGGATTCGGCAATGGAGAGTGAACATGGCTCGGCAGCTTGACGACAAGACCTTAGTCGCCGGCCAGATCGCACCGGCCGACGTTGCCGGCATCGCCGCCGAGGGCGTGACGATGATCATCAACAATCGCCCTGATGGCGAGGATGAAGGGCAGCCGCCGAGCGGCGACATCGAAGCCGCCGCCGCCGCCGCCGGGGTCGGCTACCGTCACGTGCCGATCGCCCGCGGCCTCGGCCCGTCGGATATTGAGGCGATGCGCGAGGCGATGCACGCAGCGAAGGGCGGCAAATTGCTTGCATTTTGCCGCTCGGGCAATCGCTCGACGTTGGCCTGGGCGGTCGCGAAAAGCGAGGACGGCATGCCGCGCGCGGAGATTGAGAGGCGCGTTGCCGATGCCGGGTTCAACCTCGGCCCGGTGGCGCATTTGCTTCGAGACTAATCCTCGGCGAGGATTTTCGCGGCAGTCTCGGCATCTTCTTCGAGCACCATCAGCCGCACCGCCACCAGCCCGCTGCCGCCGAAGAAGCTATTGGCTTCGGCGTCGAAGATCACTGCCTCTATGTCGGCACTGGCGAGAGCCAATCGGGCGAGGTCGGCTTCGACCCGCGTTCCGAAGCGCGCCAATTCGACTAGGCTCACGCCGTCCCGCCGACCGTCAGTCCCTCGATCAGCAGGGACGGCTGGCCGACCCCGACCGGCAGCGACTGGCCGGCCTTGCCGCACACGCCGACCCCTTGGTCGAGCGCCATGTCGTTGCCGATGCCCTTGACCCGGGTCATCACGGTCGGGCCGTCGCCGATCAGCGTCGCGCCCTTGATCGGCGCGCCCAATTTCCCGCCTTGGATGCGATAGGCCTCGGTGCAGGAGAAAACGAACTTGCCGCTGGTGATGTCCACCTGCCCGCCGCCGAAGCTCTTGGCGTAAATCCCGTCCTTGACCCGAGTGATCAGCTCGGCCGGATCGTCTTTGCCGCCGAGCATGAAGGTGTTGGTCATGCGCGGCATCGGCGCATGGGCGAAACTCTCGCGGCGGCCGTTGCCGGTCGGCTGCATGCCCATCAGCCGCGCGTTCAAGCGGTCCTGCAGATAGCCCTTCAAAATCCCATCCTCGATCAACACGGTGCGGCCCGTCGGGGTGCCTTCGTCATCGATCGACAGCGAGCCACGGCGATCGGCGATCGCGCCTTCGTCGATGATCGTCACGCCCGGCGCGGCGACGCGCTGCCCGAGCCGGCCCGAGAAAGCCGACGTGCCCTTGCGGCTGAAGTCGCCCTCGAGCCCGTGGCCGACCGCTTCGTGGAGCAATACGCCGCACCAGCCGGGCCCGAGTACGACCGGCATTTCGCCGGCGGGCGCCGCGACCGATTCGAGATTCACCAGCGCCTGCGCCAGCGCCATGTCGATCGCCTCATTCCACGTCGCCGGGTCGAACAGGCGGTCGTAGAGGTATCGCCCGCCCATCCCGTGATTACCGGTCTCGCGGCGGTCGCCCTGCTTGGCGACGATCGACACGCTGAGGCGGACCAGGGGTCGGATGTCGGTTGCGACGAAGCCGTCGGCGCGGACCACTTCGACGACGCTCCACGATCCGGCGAGCATCACGCTGACCTGCGCGACCCGCGGATCGCGCGCACGCGCGGCGGCGTCGATCGCCTGGCACAGCTCGACCTTCTTCGCGAACGGGATCAACGCCAGAGGATCGTCGGCGCCGTACATCGAACGGTTGGTGCGCGGCGGCGGCGCAGCCGGCGCAGCGGTCGCCGGATCGAGGAGTTTGAGCGTCTGCGCGGCGCGTTCGATCGCGGCGGAACTAATTTCATTGGCGTGGGCGAAGGCTGTGGTCTCGCCGGTGACGCCGCGCAGCCCGAATCCCGAATCGCTGTGATAGTCGGCGGTTTTCAGGCGGCCATCGTCGAAGCCGAACGCTTCGGTGACGCGATACTGGAGGTAGAGCTCGCCATCGTCGTGCGCGGCAAGGTGGCGCTGCGCCAGCCGCTGGGCGGCGTCGGGATCGAGGTCGCCGCGGTAGAGGAAGCGGCGCAGATCGGCGCTCATGCCCCGGTCGATGACGGCAGGTCGGCGGGCCCGCCTTCGAGGACGAAGCGGCGGTCGCAATAGCCGCATTCGACGAAGCCGCTGTCGTCGATGTGCAGATAGACGCGCGGATGGCCGAGCGCGGCGTCGATCACCCCCGCGCCGTCACAAGCGACGCGCATCGAGCGAATGCGGATGGTCTCGGGGGGAGGGATGGATGCCATGAGCCCCGCCCTAGCAATGCCGGGGCGGGGCTTCAATCGCGGCTGGCCCGTTTCGTCGGCGCAGGTCCAGCATCTCAGCTATGGAGAGCCCGCTTAGAAATAGGAGGCGGTAAGGGTGAACGTCCCTGTATAGGTGCCCTCTTCCTGGTCGGAGCGGACAAACACCTGGCCGCCGATGCCGACGAAAAACACCTGGCTTTCCGGGGTCAGGACGCGCAGTGCGCCGGCCGAGTCGAGATCGAGCCGCGTCAACTCGAGCAGGTCGCCGTCGGCGTTGACTAGGTCGGCTTCCGGCGAGAGTTCCAGGAATACGTTCTCGGTGTTGACCCCCGAGCTGCCGAAGCGAGCGCGAAAGCCGGCATCGGTTGTAATCAACTCGGCGGTGTCCGATGAGCGGCTCCCGTCGTCCGCGTCGATCGTGACGAGGTCGCCCGATCCGCTGGGGATGATCGAGCCGAAGCTGAGGTCGCTCAGGTGAGTCAGCGTCAGCGGCTTCAGCAGCAGCGCGGTCGACGTCATCGGCTCGCTGTCCGCGGCAAGCGCCGGCGCGGCGAATAGCACGGCGGCGGCAAGGGCGGTCGCCCCCAAAAATTTGTTCTTCATCGTTATTTCCCGCTTTCTGGTCTCGGCCTGTATGATCGCCGCTGCGGGTAACCGGCGCTTCAAGACATTGGGTTTGTCCGCGGTTAACCCTGTCCGGCAATCGCGCGGCGCCCCTCAACCCCCGGATCGACTTCGTGGGCGGGCATCAAGGTTAAGGCCATTCTTACCTTATTTGATCAGAAGATCGCGCAGCCGCCGGCCGCGCTTTGCGCTTGGCGGGCGGCCCGCTATGCCCGGCGACGATGACCGATCCCGCCCCTGCCATACGAATCGAATGCCTCGCCAAGACCTACAAGGGTAAGGGTGCCGAACCGAAGCGCGCGCTCGACGGGGTCAGCTTCGACGTTCCGCGAGGCCAGATTTTCGGACTGCTCGGCCCCAACGGCGCGGGAAAGTCGACGTTGATCAACATCCTCGCTGGAATGGTCGTCAAGTCGAGCGGGTCGGCCACCGTG
>JALYQH010000001.1 GCA_030855945.1 Pseudomonadota bacterium
CACCGCCTCTGGCTGGCTTCCCACCAATAGGCCGGGCGCACACGATTTCCGGTGACCCGCTCGTTGAGCGTCGCGGCGTCGTAGAGCCGTCCGCCGAGCATGACCTGGCTCACCTTGTCGCTGTTGCGGATGTTGTCGAGCGGGTTGGCGTCGAGCACCACCATGTCGGCGAGCTTGCCGGCTTCGAGGGTGCCGATGTCGCGCGACATGCCAAGCGTCCGCGCCGGCATGACGGTCGCCGCCTGAAGCGCCTGGAGCGGAGTCCAGCCACCCTTGACGAAGCTCCACATCTCCCAATGGGCGGCAATGCCTTCCTGCTGGCCGTGCGCGCCGATGTTCACCTGCACGCCGCGGTCGGCAAGCTTGCGCGCCTCGCGCGCCGCCCAGGTGTCGGCATAATCCTCCTCCGGCGCAATCACCCGGCGGGCGTTGTCGGCGGCGAGGATGGCGGGCGGAATATGCGCCCTGAGCAGCGGATGCTCCCACACGTTGGTGCGCGCGCGCCAATAAGGGTCGCCGCCCGGACCGCCATAAGTGACCACCAGCGTCGGGGTGTAATTGGTCTTCGTCTGCGACCAGAATTGGAGCACGTCGGAGTAAAAGGTGCTGCCGGGCACATTATGCTCGACCGTCGCATTGCCGTCCTGGATCAGCGACATGTCCATGTTGAACAAGGAGCCGCCTTCGGGGACGACCAACATATTTTCCGCCTGGCCGGCGGCAACGACCATCTGGCGCTGTTCGCGGCGCGGCTGGTTATAGTTCTTCACGCTGCGCGCGCCCTGCGCTTTCAGCCTTCGGACATGCGCCAGCGCATCGTCGAAATTGCCGATCTCGGCGAACGAGCCGGCAGACTTGGCGCCGTAAATGATTTCGCCGGTCGAGAAGATTCGCGGAGCTAAGATCA
Organism: Pseudomonadota bacterium; assembly: GCA_030855945.1. Taxonomy (GTDB): domain Bacteria; phylum Pseudomonadota; class Alphaproteobacteria; order Sphingomonadales; family Sphingomonadaceae; genus Sphingomicrobium. Next base: position 908 of record JALYQH010000001.1, read on the forward strand.
GCCCGGCCTGCTGCATTTCCGCGGCTGCGAAAACCTCGGTGGCGCTGTTCGACGGATCGTGAATCGTCGTCGTGCCCAGCGCCAGATTGGCCTGCGTCGACCAATTCTGCTGGGGGACGAGCCCGTCGACACCCTGCGGGCCATGCGCGTGAGCGTCGATATAGCCCGGAACGATGGTCTTGCCGCTGACGTCGACGGTCGGAGTCCCGGCGGGAACGGTCACGCTCGCCCGCGGCCCGACCGCGACGATCCGGTCGCCCTGGATCAGGATGGTGCCATCCTCGATCACGCCGCCATCGGCCCCGGCCATGGTGACGATCCGCGCGCCGGTCAGCGCGACGGTGCCGGTCGCCTTGGCCGCGGCGACGGTGCGCGCCAGGCTGACGCCGCTCTTTGGCGGGAGGTATCCGTCGCGGTACGCGACCCGCGTGTCGGCGGTGTAGAGGTTGGGGCCGATGCTCCAGTGAACCCGCGCTCCCCCGGCCGAAAAGTGCATGAAGTCGCCGCCGCCGAGACTTAGCTTCACCGTCGGCAAGGCGGCTTTTTCGGTGGCGATGCTGACGTTCTGGGCGCCCGGCAGCAGCGGCATTAGATGCGCTTCGAAATTCTGCCGGAACGCGACCGAATGGCCGTCGGGCGCAACCGCGAATTCACTCGTCAAATCGCCCGAGGCGTGGACCCGCCGCGCTTCGCCGCCAAGGTCGGTGCTGACGAGCTCGAGCTTGTCGTCCTCGGAGGAGACCGTCATGAACAGCCGGTCGCTGCTTGCGCCGAACTGCGGGTTGGATGCCCCGCGCTCGATCAGCCGCGGCGCGCCGCCGCTGGCCGGGACCATATAGATGCCGCCGTCGCGGCTCCACTGGTCGGACGTGAGCTGCCCGCCCGAGCCCGCTTCGAACACGATCGAACGCGCGTCGGGGGAAAAGCGCGGCCGTGCGTAATGGCCGGGCTCGCTGGTGACGTTGCGCGGCGATCCGCCGCGGGCGGACACCGTCTGCACGCGCCCGAGACGATCGTCGTTCCAGACGACGAAGGCGATCGAGCGCCCGTCCCTCGACCAGCTTGGCCAGGCCTCGAAACTATCCTCATTGCCGCGCGTCAGCCGGCGCGGGGCGCCGCCGCCGCCGGGGACGAGCCACAATTTGCCGAGCGATTCGAATACGATCTGCTGGCCGTCGGGCGACGTGGTCGCCCAGCGCACCATCTTGGTTTCGAACGACGCCGGGGCAACGTCGATCGTCGGATGGACCGAGTTGGCGATGACGCGGTCGTCGCTGACGCGAAACGGGATCACCCGGCCGGCGCCGCCGTCGACGCTGACCCGGCGGATCTTTCCCCCCGCCCAGAACACCACGTCGCGACTGTCGGCGGTCCAGTCCATGTTCGGATAGACTCCGGTGACCGCCCAGGTCTCCTGCATGTCCTGGTCGAGGTCGTCGTAAATCTTGCGCTCATTGCCGTTGGCGAGATCGCGCACGTAAAGCTTCGATTTCGCCCGCTCGCGGCGGACGAAGGCGAGATATTTGCCGTCGGGCGACGGCGCCGGCCGAACCGCGCCGCCATTGCCGCCGGTGACCCGGTGGGTTTCGCCGCTTTCCAGCTCGTAGCGATCGATCGCGAACACTTCGCGGTTGCTATCCTGCGCATATTGGAAGGTGCCGCCCGGCGTGACGTTGCGCGTGAAATAGATGCTTTTGCCATCGGGCGCGTAGGTCGGCTCGCCCAATTCCTTCTGAAACTTCTCGTCCACACGCTTGACCAATTCGACTCCGGCCCCGCCTTCGACATGGTAAAGCCAGACTTCGCCGGTGCCGAGCGAGCGGGACGTGGTGAAATGCTTCTTGGCGACGATGTAGCGTCCGTCGGGGCTCCAGCTCGGCTGGTTGAGAAGCCGGAAATCTTCCTTGGTGAGTTGCTTCCGGTTCGAACCGTCGGCGTTCATGATCCAGATATTGTCGCCTCCGGCCCGGTCGGAGACGAAGGCGATGCGGCTGCCGTCGGGCGACCATCGCGGCTGCTGCTCGTAGGACATGCCCTCGGCGATACGAGTGGGCGTGCCGCCGCCGATCGGCATCACATAAATGTCGCTGAGCATGTCGAATGCGACCCGGCTTCCGTCGGGCGAAACGTCGACGTTCATCCACGTGCCCTCGTCCGTATCCAAGCGGACCCGGCGGAGAGTAAGCCCACGCGGATTTTCGACATTCCACTTCGGCGGTGTCCCCGGAATTGCCGATGGTGCCGGAGCCGCGGGGGCGCCCTGGGGCGGAGCATGCTGGCTCGCCGCTTGGCTCGGCGAAGGCTCGGGCGGGGCCTGCTCCTGCTGCGCGTGGACGATGGCACTGCTGGCAAGCAAAAGGGCGGCAAGGGAAAGCTTGGGAATCATGGACTGACCTGCTGTGGGGATGGACCGGGTTGGATGCGGGCACGCTCGGACCTGCCGCGCAAGGCGTCAAGACCCCGCCATCGTCAGATTGTCGAAGGCCGCCGAGGGAGCGCGCGCTTTTGCTGTGGCGAGACAAACGCTTTCAGCCGTGCATTCGAATCTCAAATGTCAGCGTTCGACCCATTGCGGACATTAGCCAATCGGTTCAACCTCCGCCCATGCGCTCACTGTTTCTCGTTTCCGCGGCTACGGCCCTAGCCTCGTGCAGCATTCCGGCTCATCGGTTGTTTGAGCGCGAACGTGTGTTCGTTGACGACGCCTCAGTTCCTCCCTCGGTTGTTTCAGCGGCCCGAATGGCGCTCGCTGAACACGTGGCAAACCCAGCGTGCTACGCCCATCAGGTCGAGGCTGCTGGCGACAATTATCTGGTTGGTTTCTACAGCCCTCTCACGAACGTGCCGGACAGGACAGGCTCTCTGACGGTCACATCGGGAGGCGGCCATTGCGGACAGGGCATGGTCATTGCCGTGTCTCGTCAGGGTGAAGTGCTTGCCCAGCGCTTCAGTCGGTAGTCCTAACGTCCGCTTTCCACCCTTAGCAGACATTGGCGGGCCGAACATTGGTCTCTCAATGTCCGTCTTGGGCAGCGCCCGAATCGCCTTACCGTCCGTGACCCCGCCAGCGCTTGATCGTGCGTTCGATGATGCCGGCTTCGTCGCCGGTCTGGCGCCACAAGGCTGCAAAACTTGGGTCGGACGAGGCGGGGCGTTTTTCGGGCTCAAGGTCGTCGAAGCGGACGCGGATCGGGATGGCGACGCCTTCGCCGCAGACGATGCATTCGCGGTTGCGAAGCGCCGGGATGGCGTCGAGGAAGCCGCGCGCGCCTTCGGGCATTGCGGCGCGGACGCAGGCCTGATCGCGGTCGTTGTTGAGGCGCATGGAGATGATCGTGCCGCATTGCGACAGCACGCCTTCGGCAAGGTCGGACGGGCGCTGGGTGATCAGGCCCAATGACACGCCATATTTGCGGCCTTCCTTGGCGATCCGCTCGAGGATTTTGCGCACCGCCTGGCCATTGGCATTCTCGTCCTTCGGCACGTAGCGATGGGCTTCCTCGCACACCAGGAGCAGCGGGCGCTGCGCCTCGGTCCGCGACCAGATGGCGTAATCGAACACCATCCGCGCCAGGATCGAGACGACGACGCTGGTGATCTCGCTCGGAACGCCCGACACGTCGACGATCGAGATCGGCTTGCCGTGCGCGGGAAGGCGGAACAATTTGGCGCAGAAGCCGGCCATCGTGTCGCTG
>JALYQH010000191.1 GCA_030855945.1 Pseudomonadota bacterium
GATAGTGTAATCATGCTCTAGCTTGCGCTGCGCAAGCTCGACCTGAGCCAATCGCGCATCGTCGTCGGTGACCAGCAGTTCGAGCGCCTCAAGCCATTCCTCCGCCGTATCGGCCAGAATGCCGCACCCGTCGGCGCAGCAGTCGTCGTAGACCGTACCGCGACTTGCGACGACTGCCGCACCGGCCGACGTATACTCGACCCATTTGGTGTTCGCCTTCATTAGGTTGAACGCGATCGGACTGAGCGGGCAAATGCCGACATCCCATTCGCATTTGGCGAATTCCTCGAGGAACCCATTGTAGTTGCCGATCGGCGGCGCGGTTGTGACGCGGCTACCGAACCGCTCTAGCTCGGGCGGAATCGGGATCGATCCGAACAGCTCGAACCCGACGCGCGGGTGGCGATCGAGCAGACCGACGATCGCCGGGAGGATCATCGCCAGGTTATGGGCATGGTCGGCGCTCGCCATATAGCCAACCTTGCGCGCGGCGCGGTCCGGCGGTGTCCGAAGCACTGCGCCCGAGCAATAGATTTTGCCCGCCTCGACCGGCAAATCCGGGAAATAGTCGAGCAATCGCGCCTTCAACTTCTCGGTCGAGGCATAGACGAGATCGGCGGACGTCAGCAGATGGCGGACCGCTGCCAGCCGCTCCGGTGCGTTATGAAGCGCATGCTTGCGTGCACCGACGTCCTCGGGGATCGCCAGTAGATCGTCATCGATATGGTAGAGGATCGGCACCTGTTCGCGCTTGGCCCAGGCGATGATCCGTTCGTAATGCGGACCGCTGTAGCGGCAGAATACGATCAGCCGCGGATCGAAGCCAGCCAGGCGGCGATCGATCCAGGCATCGAGATCCTCCTCGGATCCGCCATGCCGCTCGGCTTCGCGCAGGTCCGCCTCAGTCAGCAGGTCGGTCGCGAGCGCACCGCGTTCGACCAGCGGAGCGAGCGGCTTCTCGAAGCTGAGCTGAAGGGTTGGAACGTTGGCATTGGCGACGAACAGCACGCGATCGCGCTCGGCCGCGGACTTGCCGACAATGGGGGCGATCCGGCGCGCGGCGGCGAACAATTGGCCATAGCGGGCAAATATATCAGGCGGATCGAGCGGCATGCCCGTGCGCTCGAGAAAGCCGCGCTGCAGGGCGACGAATGGGGCTGGGTCGGCTTCCGCGGCCCGGCCGAACTCGGCCCATTCGCGCGGGGTCGAGACAGTCGTCAGCCCGGCATAGCTGTCGGCATCCATGGTCCCGTCGGTGTCGCGCCATACCGCGGTTGGAATGCCGGCCAGCAGCATGTCGATCAGGACTGATGAAGGCGCCGAAATTCCATAAGCGAACTTGCGCAGGTCGAGCTTGTACATCGGCGCATTGTTGATCCGCGCATTGACCGGAAGCGCCACCTTGTTCTTCAGGACATATTGACCACCGGGATGCGGACGCAGCGTCACCGTGCGCCGGTCCTGCCGCAGCAGCCCGCAATATTCGCCAAACGCATCGACGAACTGGGTGCGGAAGTCACCAGCGATGTTCAACCTGACCGAATGCAAATTCTCGCACACGATTCCGGGCGCTCCAGGAGTACGAACGATCTCGCCCAGCGGCTGCTGGAGCAACGCGCTCGGCCCGGTCACGAGCAGTTTCGAGCGCTGCGACGGTGCCATCGCGGTGAGCCCGTCCAGTCCATACCAGGCACAGACGATGTCCGCCCCGAACGACGCCGTCGGCCCGTGCGCGAGAATATGATCGCCGCTATGACGGAAACCAATGCATTCGAACCCGTGCTGGAGCGTGACCTTTAGATAAGTCGGCGGCGCATGACGGAAAACGTCGTGCGTCTGCGCGTGGGCCGGCAGATTGGATTCGCTGCCGGCGAAGATGATCCCGGTCCCCGTCAAATGCCGATGTGCTTCGAGATCGTTGGCGTAAATGAACGATTCGGCTCCGATTTCGGCGCAAAGCTGTTCGATCTCGCTTTGCCAGATGCCGTAAAGGTCTCGTCCAATGAACTTGGACGACACCAGCAGCACTGGCTTGAAGCCGAAATCGCGCGCCGCCATGATCACGAGCGGCCGCAGGATGTTGACGTCCTGAACCAGGTTCAGAAGAAAAATCGCCTGAGGATGCATTACATCGCCCTCGCCGAAAATGCGTGGCGCGAGGATTCCGAGAGGATGATGTCGATCCTTCCAAAAGCGGTCTCGAGCTGGTTGCGCATGTCATTGATGGTCGCGCCATAGGCGGCGAGTTGTAACGTCAGCGGGGCCTCGCTCCAGTCGGTCTCACCTGGATCGCCTTGATCGGAAAGCGACCAGACTGGTTGACCGAGGACCGACCCGGCTTTCCTGGCGCTTGTCCCCGCCTCTGGAAGCAGCCGGCCGAGCGTGCACTCGGTGACGAACATGTCGAGCTTCCGCTGCCCGATCCGACCCCCGAAAAATACATCGAACCCCAGCTTGGCCGTGCAGAACGGGGTTCGCACCGCAAGCGCGCCAAGCCGCTGGCCAAGCTTGTGCGTTTCTCCGGAGGTAAGGTTACCGTGCATGATGGCCATCCGAGGTCGATCATGAAGGTTTGCCAGTCGCGATTTCTCCTCGACACGTGCGTCAAGGAACGTGGCGATTCGCACTGCCTCATGCTCGGACGAAGCCCATTCCGCCATGAGAGTGTCATAAGTCTCCAGCGTTTCGCTCCGCAGCAGCGGCCTGCCACTGTCGAGGTCGGCCGCGAGCGATCCGACGTCACGGTACACAAGCGGCTCGAGGGGCTCGTAGAGCGGATAGCCGGGGGCGACCACCTGGCAGCCGGCGCTCAGCGCGGTGACGGCGCGGTTCAGCGACTTGGCGATGCTGAACGGCTGGGCGTTGACCGGCAATATGCACGCGGTCGCTTGGGCAAGCGCGGACGCCTCTCCCACTTCGCTCCATTCCTCGATCGTGACGGGAACCGGAAGCTGCGCCAGCTGATCGAGCCCCTCGGCGTCCAGCGCCCGGTCGTTGGTCAAAATCTTCAAACGGACATTCAAACCGAGTTTGGCAGGCGCGGCCAAGTCGCTTCCGAACGCCGCGACATCGCTTAATCCCACGCGGAAATGCGGGTTATCCCCCATCCCGAACCAGCACAGTTCGATTGTCCGGCTGTCACGCGCCGCGGTCAGCTTCCGGCGAAGGACCGCGGCGAATTCCTCGACCGGCAGCGCGTCGGCGGGGTCATTCATGACATGGATCGGCAGGTCCGCCCGATAGAGATGCGCGACGTCGACCATCGCCGGGGTAGAGCAAAGCCCGAAGTCGACGATCGGCGCGAGACCCGCCAGCCAGTCGCGATAGCGCGTCATGCGGCTGTCGTGTAGCTGACTGAAATAATCGTCGAACAGATCGACGCCGATGACGCAGCCCCGGTCACCCATCACGCGCGCGCACATCAACGCGCGGGCATCATGACACTTGCTGATGATGAGCACGTCGCAATCGGCCGCCAGCGGATCGAAGCTATTGATGTCTTCAAGCTGCAACTGATGACCCGCCGACGCTAGACTTGGTGCGATCCGGCCGTAACGGATCCGCGCACCGGCGTTGATGCGGTAATCCTCGGAGGGAATCAGGACGATGATCCTCATCCGACGAGCACCTGCACGCCAAGCGCGCTCTTGCTGCTCGCCGGGGGCAGGTCCAACGTCGCCATATCTCCAGGTGCGTCATCGAAATAGCTGGCGGTGATGAGGCCGCAGCAAAGATGCGCTTCGGTG
>JALYQH010000012.1 GCA_030855945.1 Pseudomonadota bacterium
AATCGGCGGTGACGATCCCGAGCAGCAGCCCGGGCCGGTCGGTGACCAGCGCGTCGGCGTGCGGTCGCCCGCCATGCGGCACCGCCTCGCGGACGACGACCGCGGTGGCCGAATGGATCTGGTGGACGCTAGCAAGCGGCGCGCCGGGCATGATCGCATCCGCCGCGCGCCGACGGTTCGTTTCGACCAACGCGCGGTCGGCGCTGCTTCCAAGCCCGCAATTCAACTCGGCCCCGCCGCTTCCGAAGAAACCGTGCGGAATGCCGCTCAGCGCTCTGGCGCGAATGATGTCGAGCGTCACAGCGCGAGCCTCATGATGCGATCATCATCAGCGTGATTGCCGACCATGAAGACATATTTTCCAACCTCCTCGAATCCATATTTCTCGTAGAAGCGGCGGGCGCGGTGGTTGTCGATGTAGACGGTCAGCGTGAGGTGCCGCGCGCCGCGTCGCCGCGCTTCGGCGATTGCCCAGTCCATCAATTGCTGCGCGATTCCCATGCCCTTCCACGGCTCCAGTACGTAGAGCTGGTAAAGCTCGATCGTGCCCGGAAGCGGCTCGCCCGGCAAAGTGTCGGGGCCGAGCTTGGCGAAACCGGACAGCGCCCCGCCATCCTCGGCGAGCCGGAAGATGAAGTCCGGACTGCCAAGCTCTGCCTCGAACGCCTCGGCCGTCACTGCCGCCAGGAAAGCGTCGAGGTCCTCGGCGGCGTAGAGCTGGGCGAAGGTGGCGATGAAGCTTTGGCGGAACAGGTCGGCCACCGCTGCGCCGTCGCCGGGCTTCCCGCCGCGATAGACGATGCTCATTCGAGCCCCGCGGGAAGCGGCCAGCCGGGCGCGGCGAAGGCCATGACCTTGAACAATGTCCCCATCTCCGCCTCGTCGCACAACCGCCGACGGGCGGCAGCGATCGTTTCTGCCTGGTCCGGATTCCTCGCAGCGAGGGCCGAAGCGCGGGGTCCGATGCCGAGCGTTTCGAGCCAGCTTCCCTGGCTGACCACTCGACCAGACTGCGCTCCGCCGAGCTGGGCCGCCCAAATGAGATGCTGAAAATCGACGTGGGCGGTCAAATCTTGCTCGCCCACATCGTCAAGAACGTCCGCGAATTTGTGGTTTCGCACCGCCTGCAGCGTGTCGCCCCCTCTGCTGCCGACGTGTCCATAATCGCCAATGATTGCAGCTCCACCGCCTATGGCCAGTCGATAGGCCAAATCTTCGGCAAGCCCATCGCGGACCGGTGATCGTTCCTCGATCTGCCCGTCGCCAACGAAGAAAAAGCGAAGCCCATCGTGACCGACCCGGCGCTCTTTCCCCGCAATCCATTGTTCGATTGGAAGCGCGTCGAAGAACTCGTTTGCGACGAGAAGGAGGGGGCAATCGGGAAGGCTGTCGACGGTGTCGTGAAAGACTGCTTCGGGAGCCCGCTTCTCCTGCGCCGATCGCAACGTCGGACTGGCCTCGACGAAATGAACGCCGCCCCGAAACCCGGCCTGCCGCATCACTCTCAGTGCATCCGCGGCAAGGGTCCCGCGCCCCGGCCCAAGCTCGGCGTAAACCGCATTGCCCGGTTTTCCGGCGCGGTCCCAAACATCGACCAGCGCCGCCCCGATGATTTCCCCGAACATCTGGCTGATTTCCGGAGCGGTGACGAAGTCTCCCGCCGCGCCAAGCGGATCGCGGGTCGCATAATAATGGGCGTTGGCTTCGGCCATAAACTCGTCGACGCCGATCGGCCCCTCGGCGGCGATCCGCGACCTCAGTCGCTCCTCGGCCGCGTTCAAGCGACGCTGGCCGACCCCGCGATCGGCTCGACCCGGACGCGGCGCTTCTTCGCGGTCGCCATCAGATAGGCCCCGCCGACAATCATCGGTACGGTCAGCCACTGGCCCATCTGCAGGCCGGTCGCCTGCGCAAACTCAACCAATTGGGAGTCAGGCTCGCGGACGAATTCCACGGCGAAGCGGAAGATGCCGTAGAAGAAGATGAACGCGCCGACGAGCTTGCCCGGCTCGTACCGCGCCTGGGTCCGCCAGAACATCCAGGCGAGGATGCCCATCAGCACCAGTCCCTCGAGCGCCGCCTCATAAAGCTGGCTCGGATGGCGCGGCGGGCCGAGCGCGGTCATCCCCTGCGCCACCTCGGGGAAGCGGACCGCCCACGGCACGCTCGCCGGCGCGCCCCACAATTCGCCGTTCACGAAATTGGCGAGCCGGCCGAAGAGCAAACCGAACGGCACGCAGCAGGCGACATAATCGTGGATGCGAAGCCACGGCAGTCCTTCCTTGCGCGCGAGATAGATAATTCCGAGCGAAGTGCCGATCACCCCGCCATGGAAGCTCATACCCCCGTCCCACAGCTTCAATATGTCGACCGGATTTTCGGCATAATAAGGCAGATTGTAGAACAGGACATAGCCGAGACGGCCGCCTAGGATGATGCCGAGCGAGGCGTAGAACACCAGATCGTCGGCATGGCGCCGCGCCATCGGCGCTCCCGGCTGGGCAAGCAGCTTGAGCAGATACCAGTAACCGATGAAAATGCCGGCGAGGTAGGCGAGGCTGTACCAGCGCAGCTGGAAGAAACCGAGGTCGAGCGCCACCGGCGACAGGCCGAGATCGGTGAACGCAATGCCGGCGGCAATCGTCGTGATGGTGTCACTCAATGGGCTTCCCCTAGGCTTTGCCGCCTCATAGGGTGGCCTCGCAAAAACGCCAAGGAGTGGATCATGCCGTCTGAGCTCGACCGGAAATTCGACGCGGTTCTGGCCGCGGTAATCGGACCGGGCGGGCGGCTGGTGATCGATCGGGATGCGCAGGGCCGCGCGATCGTCGCCAATTTCCCGGCGACGCTGCCTTCGTTCTTCAAGACCTTCTGCGCATTGAACGGCGCGGTCGAGGCGGTGGTCGCGGGCGAGGAGCGGCTGACCTTCGCCGACCTCGACCGCTGGTCGGACCGGCTGGCACGAGCGCTCGTCGCGCGCGGCATCGCCAAGGGCGACCGGGTGGCGATCGCGATGCGCAACTGCCCCAGCTGGATCATTGCTTATATGGCGGCGCTCAAGGCCGGCGCCATCGCCACCCTGCTCAACGGCTGGTGGCAGATGAACGAGCTCGATCATGCGCTGACCCTGACCGAGCCCTCGCTGATCATCGCCGACGCCCCGCGCGCGCATCGAATCGAAGCGGCCTCGGGCGACTATGACGTCGTCACGCTCGACGTAGACCGGCCGCTTGCTGATGCGCTTGGCGCGCTGCTCGGCGACGAGGACGACAATGCTTTGTTCCCGGACATCATGGCCGAGGACGATGCGACAATCCTGTTCACGTCGGGCTCGACCGGCGAGGCCAAGGGCGCGCTGTCGACCCATCGCGCGGTGACAACCGGCGTCTATGCCTATGCCACCGGCCTCATGACCCTGCTCGGGATCATGCAGTCCGAAGGGCGCGAGCCGGCCAACCCGCCGCGCACCTTGCTCAGCGTGCCCTTGTTCCACGTCACCGGCGAAGTGCCGGTGTTGCTTAACAGCTTCGTCGTCGCGCGCGGCATGGTGCTGATGCCCAAATGGGACGCGAGCGAAGCGCTACGGCTGATCGAGAAGGAGCGGATCACTTATTTCGTCGGCGTTCCGACCATGAGCCTGGAATTGATGAACCATCCCGACCGGGGCAATTTCGACCTCTCTACGCTAACCGACATTACCGCGGGGGGCGCGCCGCGGCCGGTTGCCCACGTCGAGCGGCTGCAGGACAGCTTTCCCGCCGCCCAGCCCGCGCTCGGCTATGGCCTGACCGAAACCAACGCCGTCGGTTGCAGCAATTTCTGGGGCAATTACGCCGCCAAGCCGGCCTCGACCGGCCGCGCGCAGCCGCCCTATGTCGAACTGGCAATCCTCGGCGCGGGCGATGCGCCTTTGCCGAGCGGCGAGCGCGGCGAGATCGCTATCCGGAGCGCCGCCAACATCAGTGGCTATTGGCGCAACCCCGAAGCGACCGCAGCCGCCTTCACTGCCGACTTCTATCTCAAGACCGGCGACATCGGCTATGTCGACGAGGACGGCTATCTGTTCATCGTCGACCGCAAAAAGGACATCATCATCCGAGGCGGCGAGAATATTTCGGCGGCCGAAGTGGAAGCGGCGCTCTACGCTTGCGACCAAGTGGGCGAAGCGGCGGTGTTCGGGGTGGCCGACGAGCGGCTCGGCGAAGTTCCGGTCGCGATTGTCCATCCCGTCGAGGGCAGCGAGCTGGACGAGGAGGAATTGCGCGCTTTCCTCGCCGGCCGGCTCGCCTCGTTCAAGGTTCCGGCCCGGATGCATTTCTCGGAAGCGCCCTTGCCGCGGCTTGGAACCGGGAAGATCGACCGGGTCGAGC
>JALYQH010000017.1 GCA_030855945.1 Pseudomonadota bacterium
CACCTAAAGCAGCCACGCCGCCGAGGGAAGCGTCATCTGCGCGCCAACCGTTCGGCGACATCGGCCGCGACTGCTGCGGGCACGAACTTGTCAATCTTGCCGCCATAGCGGGCAATTTCTTTCACCAGCCTTGACGCAATCGGCTGGAGGCAGACATCGGCCATCAAGAATACCGTTTCGATGCGGTCGTTCAGTTGCTGGTTCATCCCCGCCATCTGATACTCATATTCGAAATCGGCGACCGCGCGCAGCCCGCGCAGGATCAGGGTCGCGCCCTCGCGCTCGGCGAAATCCATCAGCAGCGAATCGAATTCAACGACCGAGACATGCGGCAGGTCGGCGACTTCGCGGCGCACCATCGCCAGCCGCTCCGCGACCGTGAACATCGGCGACTTGGATGGATTGGTGGTGACCCCGATCACTAGCCGGTCGACGAGGTGCGCGCCGCGGCGAATGATGTCGAGATGCCCGAGCGTCAGCGGGTCGAAGGTCCCGGGATAGACGCCGATGCGCTGCGACAAGGCCATTAGCGATCCCTTTCCTCGACATAATGCGCGATTCCGCGGAGCAGGTCTGCCTCGGCGCCATGATCGCCAAGGTGCTCGATCGCCTGCGCGACGAGCATCGCGCATTGCTTGCGCGCGCGTTCCTCGCCCATCAACGAGACGAAGGTCGCCTTGCCGGCCACAGCATCCTTGTTGAGGCGTTTGCCCGCCGCGGCCTCGTCGCCGCGATGATCGAGCAAATCGTCGGCGATCTGGAAGGCGAGCCCGAGGTCGCGCGCATAGCCACGGTAGGGGATGCGTGCGCGAGGCTCGAGCCGCCCCATGATGCACGCCGCCTCGACCGCAAATTCGATCAGCGCTCCGGTCTTAAGCCGCTGGAGGCGGGTGATCGCCGCGAGATCGAGCGCCTGTCCCTCCGCAACCAGATCGAGCATTTGCCCGCCGGCCATCCCGTTCGGTCCCGACGCTCGAGCGAGTTCGAGCACGAGGTCGGCGCGGACGAACGGATCCTCATGGGTCGCGGGGTCACTTAGAATCTCGAAGGCGAGGTCATGGAAGCAGTCGCCGGCGAGCACCGCGGTGGCCTCGTCGAAGGCCTTGTGGACGGTCGGCTTGCCGCGGCGCAGGTCATCGTCGTCCATGCACGGCAAATCGTCGTGGATCAGCGAATAGACGTGGATCGCTTCGATCGCCGCGCCGGCGCGGAGCGCGCGCGCCTCGTCGATTCCGAACAAGCGCGCGGCGGCGACGGTGAGCAACGGGCGAAGCCGCTTGCCCCCGCCGGTTCCGGCGTGGCGCATCGCCGCGAACAAAGGGTCCCGGCCGTCGCCCGGAGCGGCGAGAAGTTGATTGAACAGCCTGTCGACCCCGCCCGCGACGCGTGCCGCTTCGGCCGCCGGGCTCTCCGCCACCACCGACTGCTCAGCCAGCATCGAAGCTGCTGGTGCCGACCGGCTTGCCCTCGGAATCGATCGAAATCTGGTCGATCCGAGCCTGCGCCGCCTTAAGCCTCGCTTCGCAGTGCCGCTTCAGCCGGTCCCCGCGCTGGTACAGCTCGATCGACTCGTCGAGCGGCGCGGTGCCGGCCTCGAGGCTGCGCACGATCTTCTCGAGTTCGGCCAGCGCCGCCTCGAACGAAAGCTTTTCAATCTCGGGCTCGTTCATCAGCCGACCTTGGCCCGCATGGGGGCCTGAATCAATGCTTGAACGGGTCCTTGATACCAGGGAACAGCTCGTCCGACGCGGTCTCGCCATTCTCCGCCGCGTTGAGCGCCGCCTCGGCATCGCGGGCATGCTGCTCGCGCTCGGCGCGAAGCTCGACGATCAGCGCGTCCCGATCGCTGTCGAAGGTGGTGTCGACCGGCGCCGGCGTGCCCGCCGCCTTCTGCGCCTTGATCACCGCCGCATCGAGCTCGCGCTGCGAGGTGAGGCCGAGCGTGACCGGGTCCTTCGGCGTGATGTTGGCCATGTTCCAGTGGGACCGATCACGGATTGCGGCGATGGTCGTGCGGGTCGTTCCGATCAGCTTGGAAATCTGGCCGTCGGTGACCTCGGGATGATTGCGGATGATCCAGTTGATGCCGTCGGGCTTGTCCTGCCGCTTCGATACCGGCGTGTAGCGCGGCCCCTTGGTGCGGCGCACCGGGTCGGGCTCCTTGTGCATCTGCAGCTTGTGCTCGGGGTCGGCCTGCCCCTTCTCGATTTCGGCATGGGTCAATTCATTGGCGCGGATGGGATCGCGCCCGGTCAGCTTGGTTGCGGCAGTATCGTCGGCAATCGCCTGGATTTCGAGGATGTGCAGGCCGCAGAATTCGGCGATCTGCTCGAAACTGAGCGCGGTGTTGTCGACCAGCCAGGCGGCGGTCGCATGGGGCATGAGCGGCTGGGCCATCGTCGTCTCCACAAACAATAAGGGCCGCCCCTTCCCGGAGCGGCCAGCGTTAGCCGGTGATCTAGTCCGCACCGCCCCTAAGGGCAAGCGGAGTCTGGATAGAGATAGCTGGTCAAAGTCTCCGGGAAGAACCCAAAAAGCTGCCGATGCTTCAGGTTGGGGAGGAGGTGGGCGCGGTCTGGGCAAGCTTGGTCGCCCCGCCAAAGGTTCGCTTCACCGTCAGGCCAAAGTTGCGGTGCGAGTTGCGTTCGCGCAGCTCGTTGAGCGACGGATTTGGATTGGCGCGGCTGGGGAAAGTGAACAGCCGGTTGCGGAGGCTCCCCGTGTTGAACAGATTGTCGGCGTCGAAGGTCACGGTCGTCCGTCCGTCGGGCCGATATTCGACGAAGGCGGTGCCGTAGATGCCGCTGTTGAAGCTGGCATCGATTTCATTGGCGCGAAAGAATTTGAAGGTGTCCCGGTGGTTGACAGCCGCTCCGTAGGCAAATTTGCCGATGTCACGCCGCAATTCCGCGCTCCACTGCCAGTTGGGGAAAAAGCCGGTGAAATTGCGTGTCTCGCCAGAAATGGGGTCGTTGACCCGCGTTCTCTGTATCTGGCCGTTGAGAATGAGGCGGCCCCCCTTGATCCCGACGGCGTCGAGCGGGGCATCGGCGGCGAGCGCCGCAAACGCCCGCGTGCCCGTGCCGATGTTGCCCGGTGCATCGAGCCCTTCTTCGGTGAGGATGCGGTCCTGCAGCAGGCTGATGCGGTCGTAACCCGCATCGAGCTTGATCAGCCCGGTTCCGAGCAAGGGATGATCAACCGTCGCGCGCGCTTCCCACGTGCGCTGCGGAAGGAGATTGGCATTGCCGCCGTTGAGCCGGTCATTGCTCAATTCGGCCGCGCTGATGAAATCGAAGAAATCCAGCTGGGAAACGGAACGTCGCAGGCTTAGCTGCGAATGCCAGCCGTCCCCCGGCTTCCAGTCGAGCGTGACGCTCGGCTTGAGGAATTTGAGGCTGCGGTCGGCGCGCGTGTCGCCGCGAACCTTGAGCCGCGACGCTTCAACATTGAGCCCGGCATCGACGCGTAGCGCCTTGGAGATCTGGCGGCCGGCCTTGCCGTAGATTTCCGCGCGTTCCTCCCGCACGGTCGCGTCGTCGAGCGGCAGGTCGAGGCGGGTGCGCGCGCCGCCGGCACCTAGAATGAACAGATCGAGGTGGTAATCGAGCGTGTTGAGGCTTGCCTCTGCGCCGGTTTCGACCGCCCATCCGGCGAGATCGGCACGAGTCCAGCTGAGCCTGCCGATCGTCTCGTTGCGCTGCGACTCGGTGCCCTGTTCGAAGCCGCCTTCGACAATGCCGTCGCGGCGCTCGAGCGCTGTGTCGAGCGTCTCGCGATGGCGGCGGTTGGCAAGCGCAACGAGCTTGATCGCGCCACCGGCCAGCGGGCGGCTGGCATCTCCGCCGATTTCGAAACCGGGCGACTTGAAGGTCAGGAACAAGCGGTCGTCGCGATCGGGGCCGCCGGCCGGGAAAACGCGGTTGGTCTGATTGAAATCCTCACTGTCGCGCTGGAAGCGCCCGTTGAGGTGGATCGCCCTGTCGGGCGCGGGCTCATGCGAATAGCTGGCCGAGACAAACGGGCTGCGCGGCCGGTAATGATTATGCTTGCGGCGGAATTCGACCAGTGCACCCGTGTCCGGATCGGTCTGTGTATCGGTTCCCTCGTCGAGCGTGTCCTGACGCCCGGTCCCGGCCGACAGGCCGAAGCTCGACGAGCCGCGCTTGATCAGTGTCGAGGCGGACAGGTTGGGGATGATGAGTCCGGTGTAGCGCCGGCGCGCGCTTGCGGTAACCGTCCCATCGATCCCCGCACCCGCCGACAGGATGACGTTGAGCACCTGGCTCTTGCCCGAATATTCGGAGCCGTAGAGGCTCCCCGAGCCCAATTCGACCCTGACCACGCGCTGGGCCGGGATGCGGGCAAGCAATGTTTCAAGCGACTCCGCCTTGGAACTGGGCCGCGCCCCGTTGAACACCACATTGCCCGCCGCGCCGGCAAAGCCGCGAATGTCACTATTTCCCTGTTCGAGCGTGAAGCCCGGGACGCGCCGCGCGATGTCGAGCGCGCTGCGCGGCGCGAAGGGGGCGAAGAAGGCGGCATCGTAAGCGGTCGTTCGGGTCGCTTGGGTGGCCGGCGCCGTGTCGGGCGTCTCTCCGACCGGCGACTGGGCCGCAAGCGGTGCCGCAGCCACTAAAGCGATTGCTCCGACACTGATCCTTAATAGCGCTTCCACCCTCAATCCAATCCGTACCCAAGCGTGGAAACGGCTATGACGGTCCTTCGATCGTTACCAGCACGGTTCGACCAACCGACGAATGAGTCTAAGCAGCCGTGGTCAGCACGATCTTGCCGACATGGTCACCGGCCTCCATCCGGGCGTGGGCGGCGGCGGCTTCGGCCAGTGGAAAGGCTTGGTCCATCGCTGGTTTCAGGCGGCCTCCTTCGACATAGGGCCACACGGTCGTCCTGATTTCATCGGCGACCATCGTCTTGAAGCCGAGGTCGCGGGCGCGGAGGGTCGATCC
This sequence comes from Pseudomonadota bacterium, assembly GCA_030855945.1. GTDB lineage: Bacteria > Pseudomonadota > Alphaproteobacteria > Sphingomonadales > Sphingomonadaceae > Sphingomicrobium. Next base: position 4,971 of record JALYQH010000017.1, read on the forward strand.
GGTGAGCGTCAGCCGGCGGCGCATGACGTCGACGATCGATATTTCCGCTTTCGGGCCGCGCTGGAAGGCGATCGAGACATGGCGGCCGTCGTCGCCGAGGCAGGCGAGATTGCGGGGCACGTAATCGCCGCCGACCATGTCGAGCACGACGGCTACTCCCTCTCCCTCGGTCAATCGGCTCACCGCCTCCACGAAGTCCGTCTTCTGGTAATTGATCGCGTGCGCCGCGCCGAGAGCCATCGCCGCGGCGCATTTGTCATCCGACCCGCAGGTGACGATTACCTCGATCCCGAACAACGCGCCGAGCTTGATCGCCATGGTCCCAATGCCGCTGGTCCCGCCGTGGACCAGCACCGTATCTCCGTCAGCCGCAAAACCGCGCTCGAACAGATTGATCCATACGGTGAACAGTGTTTCGGGAAAGGCGGCGGCCTCGGTCATCCGCAGCACTTCGGGGACGACCAGGCAGGTGCCCACGGGGGCCACGCAATAATCGGCATAGCCGCCGCCTGCGACCAAAGCGCACACCCGCGTCCCGATCAGATGCGTCGCGCCCTCGCCGGCCGCGACCACGATGCCGGCAATCTCGAGCCCCGGAATGTCACTGGCGCCTGGTGGGGGCGGGTAGACCCCCATTCGCTGGAGCACATCGGGCCGATTGACGCCGGCCGCGGCGACCTTGACCAGCACCTCCCGCGGCCCGGGCCGCGGCGTGGCACGCGACGCCAGCCGCAACTGATCGGGTCCGCCCGGCGCGACGATTTCGACGGCGCGCATCACGTTCGGGATCATCTCGCTGGTCATCCTTATTGCGCCCCCATTCGTCGCGGAAGCTTATTGACTTGGGGGTGGCGCGGGTCAACGCTGGGGCGATGGATTTCGACGATCTCTTTTCCTCGAAACCGGGCGATCCGCTCGCCGAATTGGTCAAGCAAGACCTCGGCCCCCTGTCGCTCGACGAACTGGCGGCACGCATCGAGACGCTTCGGGCGGAAATCGGCCGGGTCGAGCGCCACCACGATCAGGCCGCTCGCCATCGTTCCGCCGCCGACGACATCTTCAAGCGCTAAGGTCCCTTGATCGTGCGCCATCCTTCACGACATAGTAGGGGCTAGGAGACCCGAATGCCCAGTTTCGCGCGTGAACTCGAAACCACCCTGCACAACGCGCTCGGCGAAGCGTCGAAGCGGCGCCACGAATATGCCACGCTCGAACATTTGCTGATGGCGCTGGTCGACGATACCCATGCCAGCCAGGTGATGACCGCCTGCGGGGTCAACCGCGACGAATTGAAAGCGTCGGTCAAACAATATCTCGATGGCGAACTGTCCGCGCTGGTGGCTGACAGCGCGACCGACCCGACCCCAACCAGCGGCTTCCAGCGCGTCGTCCAGCGCGCCATCCTCCACGTCCAGTCGTCGGGACGCGACGACGTCACCGGCGCCAACGTGCTCGTCGCCCTCTTCTCCGAGCGCGAAAGCTATGCCGTCTATTTCCTTCAGCAGCAGGATATGAGCCGGCTCGACGCTGTGACCTTCATCAGCCACGGCGTCGGCAAGGGCGACAGCCCGGCCGAGGTGTCGCCGCCGAGCGGCGCCCAAGAGGAAAAGACCGAGACCAAGAGCGGCGACAAGAAGGAAAGCGCGCTCCAGCAGTTCACCGTCAACCTCAACGACAAGGCCAAATTGGGCAAGGTCGATCCGCTGATCGGGCGCATGCCGGAGGTCGACCGCACCGTTCAGATCCTGTGCCGCAGGTCGAAGAACAACCCGCTCTACGTGGGCGATCCCGGGGTCGGCAAGACCGCCATCGCCGAGGGCCTCGCGCGCAAGATCGTCGAGGGCGACGTTCCCGAGGTGCTGAAGCCGGCGGTGATCTACTCGCTCGACATGGGCTCGCTGCTCGCCGGCACCCGGTACCGCGGCGACTTCGAGGAGCGGCTGAAGTCGGTCGTCAACGAGCTTGAGAAGTTGCCCGACGCGATCCTGTTCATCGACGAAATCCACACCGTGATCGGTGCCGGCGCAACCAGCGGCGGCGCGATGGACGCGTCAAACCTGCTCAAGCCGGCGCTGTCCTCGGGCGCGATCCGCTGCATCGGCTCGACCACCTACAAGGAATTCCGCAATCATTTCGAAAAGGACCGCGCCCTCCTCCGCCGATTCCAGAAGATCGACGTCAACGAGCCCACGATCGAGGACACGATCAAGATCATCGCCGGGCTGCGCTCGTCGTTCGAGGCGCACCACAATGTCCGCTACACCCCCGACGCGATCAAGTCCGCGGTCGAGCTCAGCGCGCGCTACATCCATGATCGCAAGCTGCCCGACAAGGCGATCGACGTGATCGACGAGGTCGGCGCGATGCAGATGCTGGTGCCGCCGTCGCGGCGCAAGAAGACCATCACCACCAAGGAAATCGAGGCGGTTGTGGCGACGATGGCGCGGATACCGCCCAAGTCGGTGTCGACCGACGACAAGCGCGTGCTCGAAACGCTCGAGGCCGACCTGAAGCGGGTCGTGTTCGGACAGGACCTGGCGATCGAGCGGCTTGCCTCGGCGATCAAGCTCAGCCGCGCCGGCCTCCGCGATCCCGACAAGCCGATCGGCAACTATCTATTCTCCGGCCCGACCGGCGTCGGCAAGACCGAGGTAGCGCGCCAGCTCGCCTCGGTGATGGGCATCCCGCTCCAGCGCTTCGACATGTCCGAATATATGGAGCGCCACAGCATATCGCGGCTGATCGGCGCGCCGCCGGGCTATGTCGGCTACGACCAAGGCGGTCTGCTCACAGACGCGGTCGATCAGCAGCCGCATTCGGTGCTCCTGCTCGACGAAATCGAAAAAGCGCATCCCGACCTGTTCAACATCCTCCTGCAGGTAATGGACAACGGCAAGCTCACCGACCACCACGGCAAGACCGTCGACTTCCGCAACACCATCCTGATCATGACCACCAATGCCGGCGCGTCCGACATGGCGCGCGAGGGGATCGGCTTCGGCGCCTCATCCCGCGAGGACGTTCAGGAAGAAGCGATCCGCAAGATGTTCACGCCCGAATTCCGCAACCGCCTCGATGCGGTAGTGCCGTTCGCTTATCTTCCGCCGGCGGTGGTCGCGCGCGTGGTCGACAAGTTCATCCTCCAGCTCGAGCTTCAGCTTGCCGACCGAAACGTCCACATCAACCTCGACGACGAGGCGCGCGAGTGACTCACGACGAAGGGCTATGACAAGCTCTACGGCGCGCGTCCGATGGGCCGCTTGATGCAGGAAAAGATCAAGCAGCCGCTCGCCGAGGAATTGCTGTTCGGCAAGTTGGTCAACGGCGGCGAGGTCAAGGTGCGCATCAAGGACAATGCCCCGGCGTTCGAGATCAGCCCGGCCCCGCCCAAGCCGGTCAAGGCGAAGGGCGAATCCAAGGCCAAGGCGAAGGCGGAGAAACCGAAAGCCTAGTTAGCGCTTTTTAGTGATAACAACTCGACCGAAAGCAATTCCTATCTCAAGACCGCACAAGCAGTTCGTGTGCTTCCTGAGTGAACGATCAGCGCTGCTCCGTCCGCGTCCAATAAAATCGGCAGGTTCCCAGTATTGGCCTGCCGCAGTCTCATTCCCTCGGCAAGCCTTGTAATATAAATTTTTCCATCCGCACCTACATTGATGGGGCCAAGATCTGGCGGTGCCAAGTGCCCATTACTACCCACCTGAGATGGGCCAGCCGAAACGAAATCGGGGGCATCGCAGCGACCTGCCGCGTGGAGATAAATTCTATATGATCCGGGCGGGAAACCGCTCGCTACGATTCCGACAGCGACACTTCGAGGCCATGGTGAAGCGCGAACCGATCCCGCCAAGGTACCGTTGCTGAGGATTAATGGCGAAGCCGCCCCGAAAGTTGACGGAGCAGTTGGTGATGGCGCGGCGACGGCCACAGGGGCAATTTGCACGGGCGGGGGCCCGGACGTTGCGCAACTAGCCGCCATGAGACACAGACAAAAGTGTGCGCGCGGGAAAAACGACATATCCAACTCCAGACCAGGTGTAGCGTGTGTTCGGCCTAATCAGACAGCTTTGAAAGGCCACTCGCGTCGGTCAGCGCTTGATACCGTATAGGGTCTTGGCGGCTTCTTTTTCTGGTGTACAAAGACTGCCAAACGCTGTTTGCTGCCCATAGCGATACGTCGCGCACGCGGTTTGGGTATTGTGATTAAGTCCGACAGAATGGCCAAGTTCATGCGCCATTGTCCGGGTCAGATCATATTTGTTCGTGTATACGGTTGGCGAACACTCTATAGCGCCACTTGCCCATTTGTCATGATTTACGACGATATCGGAATCGTTGACGATAGGAATAACTTTGCCGTCGGGACGTGTCCAACCACCAACGGAGTCGCCATAAAATCGAACAGCATTATGCGATCCGTGTATCCCCATCTCTGCGCTTGTATTGAATACTATTTGAATACCATTCTTTTCTCCAGCATTTACATAGCTGTCACTGTGATAGGAAAAATCTTCAAGCGAAAAATTCGAGCCTGCGTTCGACCAAACGGTCGCAGCTGTTCTCGTTTCGTCATCACATCAGCAGGAGAGTAAACGGACATCTGATAGGCTTGAACGTTTGATGATTGCTTCGCTTGCATGCACGGGTTCGTTGTTGGGTCGGCGCAATATTGGGCCGAAGCTTGGGCTGAAAGGGCTGCGATTAACATGCAGCACACTGGAAATTTCATGGCCTTTTTCTGCATATTTAACCTCCGTCACTGCGATTGAAAGGCGGCTTTATGGCGCGCAATGAACGCATCCACCTCGGCGATCGCAAAAATTGTTCCCTTGCGGGAGTCGTGATGGCAGTAGCGACAGCCGAGCCACATGGTCTTTTCACTCCGTGTTGACGCGCGCATGAAAGCGCGGACTCGGCATTCGATAAGGAGAGTAGCGTGATTCGATCCCCTTGGATTTTCGTGAGCGCCGCAGCGCTGCTGTCGTCCCCGCTCGCGGCGCAGACACCCTCCTTCGACAAGGGGCGCCTTGCCGCCCATGTCAAAGAGTTGAGCCAGGACAGCTACGAAGGCCGGGCGCCCGCGACCCGCGGCGAGACCAAGACGGTCGCCTATTTGATCGAGCAGTTCCGCGGTGCCGGACTCCAGCCGGGCGGCGACGTCAAGGACGGCATAAGGCAATGGACCCAGCCCGTGCCGCTGCTCAAGTCCAACCTGATCAGCGCCCCCGCGGTGTCGATCCGCACCCCCGCTGGCGTGCAAACCCTCACGCAGGGCCAGCAGATCGCCGTGCGCTCGCCGACGAATGGGCAGAATGTCATCACGCTTTCTGGCGTGCCGCTTGTGTTCGCCGGATACGGGGTCTCCGCCCCGGAGCGCGGCTGGGACGATTTCAAGAACGTAGATGTCCGCAACAAGATTATCGTCGTGCTGATCAACGACCCCGATTTCGAAGGCGGGGAAGGCAGTTTCGGCGGTGAGGCGATGACCTATTACGGCCGCTGGACCTATAAGTTCGAGGAAGCCGCCAAGCGCGGCGCCGCCGGGGTAATGATCGTCCACGAAACCGAACCCGCGTCCTACGGCTGGGACACGGTCAAGAATTCAAACACCAATGTCATGTTCGACATCGTCCGCGCGGACCCGGCAAGCGCCCACACTGGTTTTGAAAGCTGGATCCAGCGCGACACCGCGGTGGCCTTGTTCAAGGCGGCCGGGCTCGACTTCGATGCAGCCAAGGCGGCCGCCCGGCTCAAGGACTTCCGGCCGGTCGACCTGAAGGCCAGCCTCGACGCGCGCGCGACCGCGAAGACCGAGACCATCACCTCCTACAATGTCGTCGGCCGGCTGGCGGGGACCAGACGGCCCGACGAGACGATCGTCTATACGGCGCACCATGACCATCTCGGCATCGGCGAGCCCAATGCCAATGGCGACCGCATCTTCAACGGCGCGATCGACAACAGCACCGGCATGTCGCACCTGATCGAACAGGCGCGTGCCTTCGCCAAGGCGCCGCGGACCCAACGTTCGGCGGTATTTCTCGCCGTCGGCGCCGAAGAAAAGGGGCTGCTCGGCACCGAATATTATGTCGCCAACCCGATCTATCCACTCGGCAGGACCGTCGGGGTGCTCAACACCGACTCGATGGGGGTGCATGGCCCGGCGCGCAACTTCACCATTTCGGGACAGGCCAAGCTGGGGCTGCTCGACCTGATGATCGCCGAAGGCGCCCGCCGCGAGCGGGCCTATACGCCCGATCCCAATGTCGGCGCCGGTTATTTCTTCCGCTCGGATCATTTCCCCTTCGCCAAGCGCGGGGTGCCCGCGATCAGCTTCGGCTCTGGCAACGATCTGGTCAACGGCGGGACCGCGCGCGGCAATGCACTCGCCGCCGACTACCGGGCCAAGCGCTACCACCAGCAGGAAGATGAGTATCTGCCGGGTTGGGACATGAGCGGGATCGTCGCCGACGCCGCGTTCCTGCACGCGGTCGGGCGTGGCCTCGCCAATTCGGTCGCCTGGCCCAATTGGAGCGAGGACAGCGAGTTCCGCGCCGCCCGCGACCGCAGCGCGGGCGAGCGGGCGATGCCGAGCGGCGAGACCGCCCCCGTCCCGGTTTCGCCGAGCGGAGAACGCGGCTGACGAGGAAATTCGTTCCTGCTACGTTCCACGCGAATCGAACAGGAGAATGAACATGGGCGAGCTGATCTTCTACACCAACCCGATGTCGCGCGGGCAGACCGTGCGCTGGATGCTGGAGGAAATTGGCGATCCCTACGAGACCGAGATCCTCGACTATAAGACGACGATGAAGGCCGAACCCTATCTGTCTATCAACCCGATGGGCAAGGTCCCGGCGATCCGTCACAACGGCCGCGTGGTAACCGAGGTGGCGGCGATCTGCTTCTACCTCGCGGACGCCTTTCCCGCCGCCAATCTGGCTCCGCCGCCGCCGGACCGCGCCGAATATTATCGCTGGATGTTCTTCACTTCCGGGCCGGTCGAAGCGGCGTTCAGCAACAAGGCCGCGGGTTGGGAGCCGACCCCGGAGCGCCAGGCGATGTTCGGATATGGCACCTACGATGCGGCGATCGCGAATCTGGAGAAGGCGCTCGCGAGCAAGGACTATATCAGCTGCGACCGGTTCACCGCCGCCGACCTGTTCGTCGGCGCGATGGTCGGCTTCATGCTGGAGTTCAAGCTGCTCGACCCGCGCCCGGCCTTTACCGATTATGTCGCGCGGGTCACCGACCGTCCGGCTTATCGCCGAGCGAAGGAAATCGACGGCAAGCTGATCGCGGAGATGCAGTCGCAATCCGCCGGCTGAGGAGAAAATTATGGACGAGCACGAACGGCGCCAGCAGGCGATCCACCTCTACGACCGCTTCACCCACGACGGCCTGGAACGCCGTGCGTTCATGACCGAGATGAGCCGCATCGCCGGTGGCGCCGCAGCCGCCAATCTGCTCATCGGGAGCATCGCCGCCTCCCCGGCCGCGGCGGCGGTCGTTCCCGATGACGACAAGAGACTATCGACCGCGACCATCAAGCTGCTCGACGGCAAATATTCCGCCTACACCGCCCAGCCCAAATCCGGCCGTGCCCGCTCGACCGTGATGGTGATCCACGAAAATCGCGGGCTCAACGCCCATATCCAGGACATAACGCGGCGCCTCGCGCTGGCCGGCCATTATGCCGTCGCTCCCGATTACCTCTCCCCATCGGGCGGCACCCCTCAGACGAAGACGCCGCCCGCACCGCAATCGGCAAGCTCGACCTCGGCGCTGCGACGGCCGCCGGCGCGGCGATGATCGATGCGTTTGAAGATCGCCCGGGCGGCAACGGCAAGGTCGGCGCGGTCGGATTTTGCTGGGGCGGAGCCTACGTCAACCGGCTCGCCATCGCGGCCGCGTCGAAGCTCGATGCCGGCGTCATCTTCTACGGCACCGCGCCCGATCCGGCCGAAGCCGCCCGCGTCCAGGCGCCGCTGATGTTCCACCTCGCCGGGCTCGACGAACGGGTGAACAGGTCCGCCTTCCCGTGGATCACGGCGCTGCGCGAAGGTGGCGGGAAGGCGACCTACCATCATTATGAAGGCGTCAACCACGCCTTCAACAACGACACCTCGGCCGAGCGCTACGATAGGGCGGCCGCCGACCTTGCCTGGCGCCGGACGCTGCGCTTCTTCAAGAAGCATCTCGCATAAGAAAAGGCCCGGCGGTTTCCCGCCGGGCCCTAGTCTTTCTGTTCCTCGGAGCGATCCGCTATTCGCGGTTGCCCATGAAGCTCAGCAGGAAGCTGAACATGTTGATGAAATCGAGGTAGAGCGTCAGCGCGCCCATGATCACGGTCTTGCCCATCATGTCGGTGCCCGCGACATAAGCGTACATCGACTTGATTTTCTGCGTGTCATAAACGGTGAGGCCCGCGAACAGCAGCACGCCGATCGCGCTGATCGCATAGTGCATCGCGGTCGACTGCAGGAACATGTTGATGACCATCGCCACGATCAGCCCGACCACGCCCATGATCAGGAACGTCCCGATTCCCGACAAATCCTTCTTGGTGGTGTAGCCGTACAGGCTCAGCGCCATAAATCCGGCGGTCACCGCGAAGAAGGTCTGGGCAATCGACACGTCGGTATAGATCGCGAAGATGGTCGACATCGACATGCCCATCAGCGTCGCGAACGCCCAGAATAGAGCCTGGATGGTCGAGGTCTTCATGCGATTGACGCCGAAGCTCATCGCAAAGACGATCGCCAGCGGCGACAGTACGATTAGCCAGCGCAGCGGCGTGGCCATGATCTGCTGCCCAAAGGCTGAATTGGCAAACAACAGCGCGACAATGCCGGTCAGCAGCACTCCCGACGCCATGTAGTTGTAAACCTTGAGCATATACGAGCGCAGCCCCGCGTCGCGGGCGGCGCGCGGAACGCCGACGGAGATCGCCGGGTCGATGCGGCTCGTCGTGCGCGGGTCGAACTGGTTCTGCATTTCTACTCCTTCGCGAGGGCAAGAGGCCCTTCACCGCTAATATATCATAGATCGGAGGCAAAGCTTCAAGAGAAACCGGTCGCGGGCTAGATAGCGGCCATGCACCGCCTGTTCGTCGCCATTCGTCCGCCCGAAGATGTGCGTGATCTCCTTCTCGATACGATGGAGGGGTTACCAGCATTGCGCTGGCAGGATGATGAACAGCTTCACCTGACCTTGCGTTTCATCGGCGAGGTCGAACGCCCACTCGCAGAGGATATCGCGGCCGCGCTCGGGACGCTTCGCTTCACGCCGTTCCACATCCGTGTCGCCGGGGTCGGCCGCTTCGATCATCACCAGCGCGGCGCCTTGTGGGCGGGGGTCGAGCCTCGCGCGCCGATCGCCGCACTCGCGGCCAAGGTCGAGCGGATCTGCGTCGGCGCCGGCCTCGCGCCCGAGCGCCGCGCCTACCACCCGCACATTACGCTCGCGAGATGGGGCCGCGGCGCCGGCAACTCGCTCGACCCTTTCCTCGCGCGCCACGCCGCACTGCGCAGCAAGGAGTTTGAGGTCGCCGCCGTCACTCTGTTCGAAAGCCGTCTCGGCCGCGACGGCGCGCACTATGAAACGGTCGCGGACTATCCGCCGCGCTAGGAAGTCTCGCTAGCCCAATCGCCCGCTGGCTAGCGCTCCAAATGCCGTCCGGTCGCCAATGGGACGGGGCGGCTCGTCCTCGCGCAGCCAGCCGGTGATCGAAATGCGGTGGTTGACGACGTAGTTGGACACCATGCTGACCGAATGGTCCGAAGGGACGGAAAAAATGTTCATTGCGTTGAACAGCGGGCGATAGGCTTGCTCGACGTCGTAGTCCGGGCCAAAGAATTGCAGGAAACCGCCCCAATCTCTGCCCCATCCAGGCGTGAAGTTCAGAACATAGGCCGCGACGCGCCGGTGTGCCGGCACCTCGTCGGTGTGATATTTCAGGAAACTCCCGGCGCGGTAAAGTGTCGCATGAGCATCGGCCCAAAGCGCCTCATGATGCCCGGTCAACGTTCGGAAGAAGTCCATGAAGGGCGGGCTGTTGATAAATTCAAAGACCCGGAAAAGCGGCATCTCGGCAACCGTCGGATCAAAGTAGGATGCCAGCAACGGGAAATAATGATAGTGAAACTGATAGCCTTTTCGGGCGCCTTCGCCGATTTGCTGCGATATCCGTTGCTGTTCCGCGACTGACAAACCCGCGACCTGCTCGGGGCCTAGTTCCACCACCCGTTCCCCAGCATTGAAGCACATCCCCCACGGGGTCTGGGTTCGAAGAGTCTCGAAAATATCGTCGGCGGTCTGCTGTTCGAAGATATCGCGAATCTGCATCCGGCTCTTCACCGCATAGCGGCTCGCCAGTTCGATCGGATCATGGTCAGGGTTGAGGCGGAACACCGCGTCGCTCGCTCCAGGTCAAGGTTGCTCCGTGACTATCGCTGCGACTGCCGACTTGCAAACCTTTGAACCGCCGCCTCCGCAGGCATCGCCAGCCCGGCGCATGTCGTCTCGGCCGTGACGGTGCGTCACGTGAGGCGGTAGCGAGATTACCGCTCGGATGATGGTTGATCGGGCGGCGTCGCAACCCACATGGAGCCTTCTCACCCCCTTGCACATCAAGAACATATCTGGAACAGATGGCCCATCATGCAGACCCATATTCCGTTGCATAGGTTACCCATATGCAGACCCACATAAGCGTCCGCGGCGCGCGCGAGCACAACCTCAAGGGCGTCAACATCGACATCCCGCGCGAGAGCCTGACAGTCATCACCGGCCTGTCGGGATCGGGCAAGTCGAGCCTCGCCTTCGACACCATCTATGCCGAGGGCCAGCGGCGCTATGTCGAATCGCTGTCGGCCTATGCCCGCCAGTTTCTGGAGATGATGCAGAAGCCCGATGTCGAGCATATCGACGGCCTCTCCCCGGCAATCTCGATCGAGCAGAAGACCACCAGCCGCAACCCGCGCTCGACCGTCGCCACCGTCACCGAAATCTACGATTATATGCGCTTGCTGTGGGCGCGCGTCGGCGTGCCTTACTCGCCCGCGACCGGCCTGCCGATCAGCGCTCAGACGGTCAGCCAGATGGTCGATCGGACGATGCAGCTGCCCGAAGGCTCGCGTCACTACCTCCTTGCCCCGGTCGTCCGCGGCCGCAAGGGCGAGTATCGCAAAGAGCTCGCCGAATGGCAGAAGGCCGGCTTCACCCGCGTCCGCATCGACGGCGAATTTTACGCGATCGAGGACGCCCCCGCGCTCGACAAGAAATATAAGCACGACATCGAGGTCGTGGTCGACCGCATCGCCATTCGCGCCAGTGTTAATGGAGAGGGGGGCGTCGAGAGCCGCCTGGCCGACAGCTTCGAAACCGCGCTGAAGCTCGCCGAGGGCCTGGCCTACCTCGATCCCGCCGACCCGCCCGCCGCCGGCAGCGAGCCAACGAGCGCGTCGGGTATGAAACTCGATTATGGCGCGCCCGGTCGGATCGTCTTCTCCGAGAAATTCGCCTGCCCCGTGTCTGGCTTCACCATCGCCGAGATCGAGCCGCGGCTGTTCTCGTTCAACGCCCCTCAGGGCGCCTGCCCCGCCTGCGACGGGCTTGGCGAGAAAATGTTGTTCGACGAGGACCTCGTCGTTCCCAACCATGCGCTGTCGATCGCCAAGGGCGCGGTCGTGCCGTGGGCCAAGTCGCAGCCGCCGTCGCCTTATTACATGCAGGTTCTGGGCAGCCTCGCCCGCGCCTATGACTTCGACCTCGCGACGCCGTGGGGCGAGCTGAGCGAGGAAGCGCAACGCGTCGTCCTGCGCGGTACCGGGGGCAAGCCGGTCACGCTGCGCTTCGTCGACGGCCGCAAGTCCTACGAGGTCAAGAAGAGCTTCGAAGGCGTGCTCGGCAATCTCGAACGGCGCATGCTGTCGACCGAAAGCGCGTGGATGCGCGAGGAATTGTCGCGCTACCAGGCAAGCCACCCATGCGAAGTCTGCCACGGCGCCCGCCTCAAGCCCGAGCCGCTCAGCGTCCAGATCGCGAGCGAGGACATTTCGCTGTCGTCGCGCCGGTCGGTTGCCGACGCACTGGCCTGGTTCTCCAGCCTCGGTGACAAACTCGCTCCGCAGCAAAGCGAGATAGCTTTGCCGATCCTCAAGGAGATCAACGCCCGCCTTGGCTTTCTCCACAATGTCGGGCTCGATTACCTCAACCTCGACCGCACCAGCGGCACGCTGTCGGGCGGCGAGAGCCAGCGCATCCGCCTCGCCAGCCAGATCGGCTCCGGCCTCTCGGGCGTGCTCTACGTCCTCGACGAGCCCTCGATCGGCCTCCACCAGAAGGACAATGACCGCCTGCTCGAGACGCTCCAACGACTGAAATCGCTCGGCAATACCGTGCTGGTAGTCGAGCATGACGAGGACAGCATCCGTAGCGCCGACCATGTCATCGACATGGGTCCCGGCGCCGGCGTCCACGGCGGCGAAGTGGTGTGCTCGGGCACGCTAGAGGAATTGCTCGCCTGCGAGGACAGCCTCACCGCCGATTACCTGACCGGCCGCCGCAGCATCCCGATGCGCGACAAGCGCCGCAAGGGCACCGGCAAGAAGCTCACCGTCCACGGTGCCACCGCCAACAATTTGCGCAACGTCACCGCGAGCATCCCGCTCGGCACCTTCACCTGCATCACCGGCGTGTCGGGCTCGGGCAAGTCCAGCTTCACCATCGACACGCTTTATGCCGCCGCAGCGCGCGCACTCAACGGCGCGCGCATTCTCGCCGGCCGCCACGAGCGCATTTCCGGGCTCGAACATCTCGACAAGGTCATCGACATCGACCAGTCGCCGATCGGCCGCACCCCGCGCTCCAACCCGGCGACCTATACCGGCGCCTTCACCCACATCCGCGACTGGTTCGCCGGCCTCCCCGAAAGCCAGGCGCGCGGCTACAAGCCCGGCCGCTTCTCGTTCAACGTCAAGGGTGGCCGCTGCGAGGCGTGCAAGGGCGACGGCCTATTAAAGATCGAGATGCACTTCCTCCCCGACGTCTACGTCACCTGCGACATCTGCCACGGCCAGCGCTACAATCGCGAGACGCTGGAGGTGAAGTTCAAGGGCAAGAGCATCGCCGAAATCCTCGACATGACCGTCGAGGACGCAGTCCTCTTCTTCAAGGCGGTCCCCGCGATCCGCGAGAAAATGGCGATGCTGGCGGAAGTCGGCCTCGGCTACATCAAGGTCGGCCAGCAAGCGACCACCTTGAGCGGCGGCGAAGCCCAGCGGGTCAAGCTAAGCAAGGAATTGTCGCGGCGGGCGACCGGCCAGACGCTGTACATCCTCGACGAGCCGACCACGGGATTGCATTTCGAAGACGTGAGAAAGTTGCTGGAGGTGCTCCATGCGCTGGTCGAACAAGGCAACACCGTGGTCGTGATCGAACATAACCTCGACGTCATCAAGACGGCCGACTGGATATTGGACTTGGGACCAGGCGGCGGCGTCAACGGCGGGGAGATTGTGGCGGTAGGAACGCCGGAGAAGGTGGTCGAGGAACCCCGCTCCTTCACCGGCCAATACCTGAAACCGCTCCTCCAAAGCTCCACCCGTTCCCCGGCGCAGGCCGGGGTCCAGGCGCCGAAGGCGAAAGGTCGGAAATCAAGGAAGACTGAGGCCGAACATCCGGACCTTCTCGGTGCGAAGTAGGGCACTCTGATTGTCAGGGAGCTAGGCTCACGCGCAGAAACTCACCGAGCCTCGTCCAATATGCAGTTAGTTCGGCCGCCATCGGCGCGAACCGAGCGGAATGAACATATCGGTGTAAGCTAGCGATTGAGATCAATTCATCGTTGAGACGAATACGATCGATCTCGCCTTTGTAATCGGCGGTGATGAGACCCCTCTGCAAAAGATCCTCTGCTACCACCCCAACATTTCTGGCTAGTGTATCGCGCCGTCTGAGTTGGTACCGATCGAGATAGTACTCGATCGTTATATCGATCAGTATCCGCAACAGGGCCGAAATGGCGTTCGGATGATTGGCCAGAGTGAGCCTAAACTGAAGCTCCTCCCAGATTTCCCGATGTCGCTGCAAATCAGCGGTCCAAACAATCTGATAATCATGGTTTGGAATCAGATTCTGGGGAACGGCTGGTCGCGCTCTCGCGCGAGGCGGTTGGCGTCTATGAGCTCTCTGTTGCCTAGGTTCAGGGAGCCGTTGATCGTCACGCGGAAGCAAGCCCGCTCGCGCCAACTCATCG
>JALYQH010000041.1 GCA_030855945.1 Pseudomonadota bacterium
CATCGGCGATCATCGCATCGAGATTGCTGGACGCGCGCTCGACGCCGGCGATCGCCTTGCGAAGGTCTTGTGCGGCGGGGCGGGCGTCTTCGTTGATCATCCGCGTCGTGCTGTCGGCAAGAAGGCCGACACGCTGCGCCGCGATGCCCGCGTTGCGAGCCGCGATCCGCGCATCGCCGATGGCGTCGGCGAGGTCCGGCGCGCGCGCTGCCAGCACGTCGGTCGTTTTCTCGACGTTCTCCAGGATGTCGGCAATGGAATTCTGGTTCTCGTCGCTGAGCAGTTCGGTCAGCCGCTCGGTGAGCCGCTGGATGCGGTCGATGAGCTCGGGCGCGCTGTTCAGCAAAGCTCCAAGGCCGCTGGCGCTCGACGGCAGCACCGGGCAGCCCTGCGGGCCCGGCTGCGTGATCGCGCGGCCGCCCTTGACCGCACCGGTCAGCTGAATCTCGCTCACCCCGGTGAAGCCGACGCCCTTGATCTCGGCCGTAGTGCCCTGGAGGACGGGCGTCTCGTCATCGACATTGATCCGCACCCAGACGAATTCGGGGCGGTCGGGAAGCAGCGAAATCTGCTCGATCGCGCCGACCGGCACGCCCGAGAAGCTGACCGTCGAGCCCTTGTTCAGGCCACCGACGGCCTGCGCGAAATAGATGTCAAAGCAGCGCGTCTTCTTGTTCGAAAGCCCCGCGAGCCAGACGGTGAACAGCAACAGCCCCGCGAGCATCGCGAGAACGACCGCACCGACCAGCACATGATTCGATCGCGTTTCCATCAGGCCCCGGCAACTTCCTTGTAACTATCTGCTGCCGCGCGCCCCCGCGGTCCGTTGAAATATTCTTGAATCCAAGGATGGTCCAAAGATAATAATTCCGCAATCGTCCCGACCGCCACCACTTTATGATCGGCTAGCACCGCGACCCGGTCGCAGATGGTGTGCAGAGTGTCTAGGTCGTGGGTGATCAGGAAAACCGTCAGCTCGAGCCGCTGCTGAAGCGAGCGGATCAGTTCGTCGAAAGCCGCCGCGCCGATCGGGTCGAGCCCCGCAGTCGGCTCGTCGAGGAACAGCAGCTCCGGATCGAGCGCCAGCGCTCTTGCCAGACCGGCGCGCTTGCGCATGCCGCCCGACAGCTCCGATGGATATTTCGGCCCGGCGTCGGGTGACAGCCCGCTCATGGCAATCTTGTAAGATGCGATCTCGTCGAGCAGCGGCGGCTTGAGATATGGAAAATATTCGTGGAGCGGGACTTCGACATTCTCCGCCACCGTCAGGGTCGAGAACAAAGCGCCATTCTGGAACAGGATGCCCCAGCGGCGGCGAATGTTCTTCGCCTCGTCCTCGCTGCGGTCGATCATGTTTTCGCCGAGCACCTCGATCTCTCCGTCGGTCGGCTTTTGCAAACCGATGATCGAGCGCATCAGGACCGACTTGCCGGTGCCGGACCCGCCGACGACGCCGAGGATTTCCCCCGGCAGGACGTCGAGATCGAGGTCCTGGTGGATGATCTGGTCGCCAAAGCTGTTGCACAGTCCGCGAACGGTGATGAGCGGCGGCGGCTCGCTCATCGCCATCCGATCGAGCTGAAGAAAACGGCGAACACCGCGTCGAGGACGATGACGAGAAAAATCGACTGGACGACGGCATTGGTCGTGCGCAGCCCGACTTCCTCGCTATTGCCCTGGACCAGCATGCCCTGGAAGCAGCCGGCCAGCCCGATGATGAAGCCGAACACCGGCGCCTTGATGAGGCCGATCCACAAATCGGTGATCGGGACGACTTCCTGGAGGCGCTGGATGTAGGTCAGCGGCGGGATATTGAGCACCAGCCAGACGAAGACGCCGCCGCCGAGCAGCGACATGATCATCGCGAAAAAGGCCAGCAGGGGCATCATCACGGTGCTGGCGAGCAGCCGCGGGATGACCAGCGCCTCGATCGGCGACACGCCGATGGTGCGCATCGCGTCGATTTCCTCGGTGATCTTCCTCGTGCCGATCTGCGCCGCAAACGCCGATCCCGAGCGTCCTGCGACCATGATCGCGGTCATCAAGGTGGCGAGTTCACGCACGGTGATGCGGCCGATCAGGTTGATGGTATAGACCTCGGCACCGAACTGTTCGAGCTGGACCGCGCCCTGCTGGCCGATGACAATTCCGAGCAGGAAGGTCATCAGCCCGATGATCCCGAGCGCTCGTACGCCGACGACGTCGAACCTTTGGACCACTGCGTTGAGGCGGAAGCGGCGCGGGCGCTTGGCGACGTTGAAGAAGCCGATCAGCACCGCCCCGAAGAATCCGAGCAGCCCGCGAAACGTCTGGCCGGTCTCCGCGACCCATTGCCCGAGCTCCTCAACCGCGCCACCGACTCCGCCGCGCTTCTCGGGCACGACCCGCACCGGCCGGTCGTTGTCGGCGACCTGATCGAGCAGGCCGCGTAACTCCTTCGATTCGCCGGTGACTTTGGCGCCGCGGTCGCGCACCGCGCGATAGACCAGCCAAGCGCCCACCGTGTCCATCTTCTCGACCCCGCTGAGGTCGATCACCATGCCATCATCCATTGCCGCAATTTCGCGCTCGGTGGTGGCGGCGCGCAATATGGTCAGCGTACCGACACAGCGGTAGCAATGGTCGCCGTTATCGTCGCCTTTACCGATATTGCTTTGACTGGCCATCGCCGGCGAGACTGCGCGAAATCGCAGTGAGCGGCAAGGGGCTGAGCGGGCACAAGCGCATTTCCGCCTCTTTCTTGCCGAACTTTGTGCCCTATAGGACGCGGTAATGGAGCAATTAGCGACACCAGGGTCCGGCCAGGAGGAAGGCGCGCGCTTACCGACGTTCATACCCGTCGGCAACAATCCGGCGCGCGTGTTCGGGCTCGACGCCCCGACCCGCGCCCGGCGCCTCGCGGCCAAGACCAAGCTCGACTGCGCTACCGCGGCGCGGCAGGGGCAAGCGGTACTGCTCGCCGACCTTGCCTTTGCCTGGGATCCGGCGTGGCTCGCGGCGATCGTCAAGCGACCGGGCAGCGTGCTGATGCTGGGCGACCGCGCGGTGCTGGCGCATGTCCCGGCGCACCAGGATGCGGCGCCGATGGTCGCGGCGATGGAGCAGGGCGTCGCCTGGAGCGGTACCGAATTCGACCGGCTCGACGCCGAAACCACCGAACTCAACAATCACGAGCTGCGGAAGCGCGAGCGACCATTCGTGATGCGGCTCGACGCCAGCGACCCCGAACCGGTCGAGCGCGCCGCTTATGACGCCAGCTACAAGGGCGTGACCGATTTCCTGACATTGTATC
>JALYQH010000049.1 GCA_030855945.1 Pseudomonadota bacterium
ACCTCGTGCCGCCACAGCCGCTCGACCAAAGGCTCCGCCGCTCCTAGCAATGCCTCGATCGCCTCGCGCCCGGCTTTTTGTTGCGCGGCTCCATCCCCGCCAACCGAGGCCGCGCCGGCGCGCACGACATCGTCGGGGTCCTGGCCGGCGGGAAGCGCAACGAAGCGCAGGGTGCGTTCGGGGCCGAGGTGGGGCAGGGCGCGCACTGCGGCACGGACCGCCGCTTTCTGCCCGGCCGCATCGCCGTCGAAGCAGCAGACCGGCGCCGGCTCGAGCAGCCACAGCCGCTCAAGCTGATGCTCGGTCAGCGCGGTGCCGTTGGGCGCGACCGCCTCTCCAATCCCGGCGCGATGAAGGCCGATGACGTCCATATAGCCTTCGACGACGATCAGCCGGTTCGCCTTGCGCGAGGCGGGCGCGGCGAGGTCGAGATTGTAGAGCGTGCGGCCCTTGTCGAACAGCACGGTCTCGGGCGAGTTGAGATATTTGGGCTCGCCGTCGCCGAGGATGCGCCCGCCGAATGCGATGACCCGCCCGCGCGGATCGCGGATCGGGAACATCAGGCGGCCACGAAAACGGTCGTAGCTGTCCTTATTTTCCTCTTCCGGCTTGATCAGCATGCCGGTCTCGATGAGCTTATCCTCGCCGAGGTCGACCAGCGCGGCCTTCATCCGGTTGGGGCCCTGGGGTGCGAGGCCGAGCCCGAAGCGCGTCACCGTCGCCGCGTCGATCCCGCGCCGCGTCAGATAAGCGCGCGCTTCGCCGCCATCGACACCCTGCAATTGCTCGGCGAACCATTTCTGCACCGCGGCCATGACGTCGGTCAGCCCGGTCGAGCGCTCGGCGCGGTCGCGCATCTGCGGATCGGCGGCGGGAACCTCGAGCCCGGCCTTCCCAGCCAATTCCTTGACCGCGTCCATGAACGGCAGCCCCTTGGCTTCGGTCAGGAAACGGATCGCATCGCCATGCGCCCCGCAGCCGAAGCAATGGTAGAAGCCTTTCTCGTCGTTGACGGTGAAGCTCGGGGTTTTCTCGCTGTGGAATGGGCAGCAGGCTTTGAACTCGCGCCCCGCCTTGAGGAGTTTGACGGTAGGGGCGATGACGCTCGACAGCAGGGTGCGGGCGCGGAGCTCGTCGAGGAACTGAACGGACAGGCTCATGGGGTGAGCCTTTTGAGTGAAGTGGCGGAAAGGGTCATGCCCACCCCTTCGCCGCTTCGCGGCTCTTCCCCTCCCGCTTGCGGGAGGGGGCAGGGGGTGGGGATTCCTTCAGCGCCAGCGCAATGGTTTCGATCACGCCTTCAATATTCCCGGCAACTTCATTGTTCCAAAAACGAATCACCCGTAATCCTTGAGCTTCTAGATAGGCTGTGCGCACTAAGTCGCGCCGGGACTCGCAATGCTGCCCGCCATCGACCTCGATTACGAGGCGAGCTTCACGACACAGGAAATCGCAGACGAACGGACCGATCGGCATCTGGCGGGAGAATTTGAAACCCGCAAGTTGGCGTTTGCTGAGATAGCGCCACAGTTGTCGCTCGGCTGAAGTGGCGTTGTTGCGCAGTGATCGAGCGAGTGTGGTGGGACGACGTTGCTCGGTCATGACCCGTCATGCCCACCCCCGGTCCCTCCCGCAAGCGGGAGGGGATGCCACCTCAACTCGCCAGCATTGCCTTCACCAGCGCGCTCGCTTTCGCCGGCTCGATGCTGGTCGCGTGGCGTTCCTTTACTAGGCCCATCACGCGGCCCATGTCCTTCATGCTCGACGCACCCGTCTCGGCGATGATCGCGCCGATCGCGGCGTGCGCTTCGTCCTCGCTCATTTGCTTTGGCAAGAACCGTTCGATGACCGTGATCTCAGCTTCTTCGATGGCGGCCAGTTCCTCGCGGTCGCCCTTGCGGTACATTTCGACCGATTCGCGGCGCTGCTTGATCATTTTCTGCATGACTTCGGTGACCAGCGCGTCGTCGTCGGGCTGGGCCGAAGCCGTGCGGAGTTCGATGTCGCGGTTTTTGATGCTCGACTGGAGCATGCGGATGGTCTGGACGGACGCTTTGTCGCCGCCTTTCATCGCGCCAATCAGCGCCGCCTTGATG
>JALYQH010000053.1 GCA_030855945.1 Pseudomonadota bacterium
AAACGGCCGCTCCCGGAAGGAAGCGGCCGCTTAGTGATCCTTACCCGGAGAGGAGATTGGGTCAGGCGGTCAGTTCGTTGATGCGCTCGGCATTGACGCTGGCGCGGTTCGAGATCGGCTGGATCGCCTCGCCGGCGAGCTTAACGACCTGCTCGGTCAGCTTCGAGCTTTCCGAGACAAAGCGGTCGAACGACGCGCGGACCAGTTCCGACTGGAGCTGGAAGAATTCGGTCGGCGACTTGGCGTCGGCGAGCGTCTTGAGCGAGTCCGAAGCCTGCTCGAGGCCGTCACGGCTCGAAGCGAGCACGTCCTGGCCGATCGACTTGGCGCCGGCGGCGGCGATGCGGCCGGATTCGACGAGCGCCTCGACATTGGCCTTGGCCAGCTCGGTCACTTCCTCGGTCGTCTTCTGCGACTTGGCGGCGAGCTCCTGGCCGCGCGCGCCGACGTCGGCGAACATGCCCTGGAACTTGTCGTTGCCGGGAAGCTGGAAGCCGGCGAATAGCTGGTTGAAATTGTCATTGGTCACGCGATTGGTCCTTTCGAATGCGGTCGCGGTGGCGGCGGTGGCCGCCTTGGCGATGCGGCGAGCCGGCTTGGCAGCGCGCTTGTTGTTTTCCTTGACGGCGGCAACCACCTTGGCCGGGGCCTTGCGGGCGCGGCGGGCGCGAGCCGCGGTCTTCGCCTTGGCGGCGCGCTTGGCGGCAATCGCCTTGGCGGTGGTCGGCTTGGCACTCGCTTTGTCGAGTGTGTCGGCGACGGCCTTGGCGGGCGCCTGGGCGGCTTTCACCATGGTTTCGACATTGTCTTCGATCTTGGTCTGTTCGGCCATATTCTATCTCCTATGCTGCAATGCAACATAAACGACTCGCGCGTCGATTTCAAGGAAAATTGTGCATTGCAGCATAAAGCTTTTTTGTGCGCCTTGACGCGAGGCGGCACGGCGGGGCAAGTGCGGCCATGGACCAGCCGCCATCCGCCGTTGTCGCCCGCCGCCGCCGCGGCCTGCTGATCGTCCTGTCGTCGCCCTCCGGAGCGGGCAAGTCGACCATCAGCCGGATGCTGCTCGCGGCGGACCCCGAAGTGACCATGTCGATCTCGGCCACCACGCGTCCCAAGCGGCCTGGCGAGCGCGACGACGTCGACTATCATTTCGTCGACGACGCCGAATTCGACCGCCTGATCGAGCGGGGCGAATTCGTCGAATGGGCGCCGGTGTTCGATTATCGCTACGGCACTCCCAAGGCCCCGGTGAAGGACGCGCTTCGCGCCGGAAGCGACATATTGTTCGACATCGACTGGCAGGGGACGCAGCAGCTCCACGCCGCGATGGGCGAGGACCTCGTCCGCATCTTCATCCTGCCGCCGTCAATGGCGGAGCTGGAGCGGCGCCTGTGTGCGCGCGGCACCGACAGCGAGGACGTGATCGCCAGCCGCATGCAGCGCGCCTCGGGCGAGATCAGCCACTGGGCCGAATATGATTATGTGCTGATCAACAGCGATACCGACCAATGCCTTGCCGAAGTCCGCGCGATCGTCGCCGCCGAACGCCTCAAGCGCTCGCGCCAGGCGGGGCTGGTGGCGTTCGTGCGCGACTTGGTTGCTCAGCGTTCCTGATCGAGCAGTGACAGAAACCGCGCGGCCGCCAGGAAGTCGCGGCGATGCGCGTCCATCGCCGCCTCCGCCTCCGCATCCGCGCCCCATTTTTCGAGCTGCCAGCGCTCATCGACGCTGACCGCGTGCCATGCGGCGGCCGGCTCATCGGCGTGCTGTTCGACCGCCAAGGCGGCGACCAGCGATCCGCCGATGGTCGTCAGGGGTGCCATCGCGGCCAGCCGAAATGGGTCAAGCGCCGTCAGCGCATGGCTCAGTCGCTCGACGGTTGCCGCCGGCTGGGGGACGTGGAGCAACCCGCTGGTGACGACGAAATCGACATCGAAGCGGCGCCGCGCCCACGCCAGCAACGGGTCCCAACTCGCCGCCTGAAGCGCGGCCAGCGACGGCGGCGCTTCGGCGCGGTAGCAGAAGAGGTCGCCCTCGGCGTAGCGCGCCAGGTCGGCGGCGAAGCGGGCGGGGTCGGGCGCAACATGGTCGATCGCCGCATTGGCAAGGCCGGTCATCGGCATGGCGCGCGGATCGATCTCCTCCCGGCAGTCACGCCATTCGGCGAGGATCGCCTCGGCCAGGGCGCGGTGGGGCACCGACAGCGTCTCCCTGGCGGGGGTCTTGAGGGGGCGACCGTCGAGCATGATCGACCAGCCGCCATCCGTCTCCGCCAGCTCCGCGGTCTTCCAGAACCGCTTCACCGCCGATCCCAGCTCCGCTTGAGCAGGATCGGCAACACGACCATCTCGATCGTGCCGATCGCGATCAGCAGCCCGCCGAGCTGGCGAAAGCCGCCCTCGCGGACCAGGTCGGTGAAGGCAACCGCCATGCCAAGCATGATCAGCGCCACGCCGGAAAGCCGCGCCGCGGCGAACATCAGGAAGCGCTTCTTGTGAATATCCTCGCCGGTCATTGCACGTCTCCAATCCACCGCCCGGCAAGCGCGGTAATGTCTGCGGGCGCGCCGGCGACATCGTGCGCGCCCATGCCGAGCAGGTCGGCTTCATCATGATAGCCCCAGCCGACCCCGATCGCGCCGCATCCCGCGGCCCGCGCGCAGCCCATGTCCCAGCCGGTATCGCCGATGAACACGGTGCGAGCCGGCTCTGTGCCCGCCTCGGTCATTGCCGCCAATGCCATCGCCGGATGCGGCTTCGACGGGTGGCGGTCGGAGGTCTGGAGCGTGACGAAGCGGTCTGCGATACCGTGGCCGGCGAGACAATGACGCAGCCCGCGGTCGCTCTTCCCCGTCGCGACGCCGAGCAGCCACCCTTCGGCAGACATCGCGTCGAGCAAGTCGGCAATCCCGTCGTAGAGCGGCTCCTTCACCCGGCCGGCGCCGCGCATGGCGACGAACGTGTCCTTATAGGTTTGGCTAAGCATCGCATGGTCGGCGCCCGGGACAAGCGCCGCCATCGCTTCGTCGAGGCTTAGCCCGATCACCCGGCGCGTTACATGTTGCGGCGGGCAGTCATGGCCATGCGCCGCGAGCGCGGTGCCGAGCGCAGCGTGGATTGTTGCCCCGCTATCGACCAGAGTCCCGTCGCAATCGAAAATCGCCAGCTTGTTCATTTTCTCTTTGACGGCGGACGCTTTGGGGCGGGAGGCTTTGCCGTTGCAAGTCTCCGGCCGACCGCTCCACCCTTGCCGGGCGCGGCGGTACGGGCGGGCGCGCCGTCCTTCTTCGGTCGGGCCGTAGCGCGCGGCGCGGGCTCCGCCCCACGAGAACGCCGCTCGCCCTTGCGG
>JALYQH010000070.1 GCA_030855945.1 Pseudomonadota bacterium
GCTCGACGCCAATGGCATGGTCAAGATCGGCGAGGGCTTTTTCTCGTCGCTCGGTTTCGCGCCGCTTCCGGCGACTTTCTATAGCCGGTCGATGTTCACCAAGCCCGAAGACCGCGAAGTCGTGTGCCACGCCTCGGCCTGGGACATCGACAATAAGGACGACCTGCGCATCAAGATGTGCATCAAGCCTAATGCCGACGACTTCGTCACCATCCACCACGAGCTCGGCCACAATTATTACCAGCGCGCCTACAACGATCATTCCTATCTTTATCTGAACGGCGCCAACGACGGTTTCCACGAAGCCATCGGTGACGCGGTCGCACTGTCGATCACGCCCGAATATCTGGTGCAGATCGGCATGCTCCCGCGCAGCCGGGTGCCGAGTGCCGACAAGGACATCGGCCTGCTGCTTCGCCAGGCGATGGACAAGGTCGCCTTCCTGCCGTTCGGCCTGCTCGTCGACCGCTGGCGCTGGGGCGTGTTCGACGGGTCGATCAGCCCGGCCGAATATAATAATAGCTGGACCAAGCTGCGGACCGATTATCAGGGCATCACGCCCCCAGTCGATCGTTCCGCAGACGGTTTTGATCCTGGCGCCAAGTTCCACATCCCGGGCAATACGCCCTACACCCGCTACTTCCTGGCGCGGATACTGCAGTTCCAGTTCTACAAAGCGGCCTGCGACCAGGCCGGCTGGACCGGGCCGCTGCACCGCTGCAGCTTCTACGGCAACAAGGAGGTCGGGCAGAAGCTGAACGCGATGCTCGAACTGGGCGCGTCGAAGCCGTGGCCGGATGCGCTCGAAGCCTTCACCGGCACCCGTCAGATGTCGGGCCGGGCGATGGTCGAATATTTCGCGCCGCTCAAGACGTGGCTCGATCAACAGAACGCGGGGAAGACCCAAGGCTGGTAAGGCCCTGAGCCACGCATGAAAAAAGGGGAGTCGCGGCGAGGCGCTCCCCTTAATTCATACGCTACACTGATCGCTCAATAGGCAATTGCGCCGGTCTTGATCTCGGTCGCCGACACTGTGTCGATCGGGCTCTTGGCCACGCCTGTTTCCTTGAGCGTCAGCGCTTCCTCGGCGATTTCCTGCTGCGAGCGGGTCTCGGTGCCGACGCTGTCACCCTTGAAATATTCGGCGCCGCGCTGGCCCAGATCCTTGACCTTGCCGCTCGCGCTCGCGAGGCCGTCTTTGACCCGGCTGGTCAATTCTTCGCTCGCTTCCTTGAACGACTTGTCGCGGCGCGAGAAGAAATAGGCCCCGGCCGCTGCGGCGGCGACCGCGGTCACCGCCCCCGTCGCAATCGCCGCGCTGGTGTAGGGCCGCTCCTTGACCGTTCGTCCGGTGCGCGCGGCGAGCGATGTGTTTTCGGGGCGGCTCGCGCGCGGCTTGGCGGTGCGGCTGCGCGGCGTCGTGCTCTTGGTCGTGGCCATCATCTTTACTCCTCACAGATTGAATATCGTGAGGCCGTAACGCACGGCGGAAAGTCTCGCTCCCCGCCGTGCGCGATTATGCGCCGAGTTGCGGCTTAAAGCTGGCCCAGCAGCGTTTCGGCGCTCGACGCGCTATATTCTCCTGGCGCTTCGACGTTGAGTTGCTCGATCACGCCATCGTCGACAATCATCGAGTAACGCTGGCTGCGCTGGCCCATGCCATATGTGCTGCCGTCCATCTCGAGACCGAGGCCCTTGGCGAATTCGCCATTGCCGTCGGCGAGCATGGTGATGTCGTCGCTGCCCTGGTCCTTGTTCCACGCGCCGAGCACGAAGGCGTCATTGACGCTCGTCGCCACGATCTCGTCGATTCCCTTGTCCTTCAGGTCGGCCGCCTTTTCGACATAGCTCGGCAAATGCTTGGCCGAACAGGTCGGGGTGTAGGCACCGGGCACCGCGAACAAGGCAACGCGCTTGCCGGCGAAAAAGTCGCTGCTCTTGACCGGCACCGGCCCCTCGGGCGTGGCGAGGCTCAGTTGGACGTCGGGAAGGCGGTCGCCGACCTGGATGGGCATGGATTATACTCCTGTTGAATGATGCGCTGCAAATAGGGTTAGCAATGAACAGTCTCAAGGCCTGTCCTGGGCTTCGAAGGGCTTGCGGCACCGCTTCGCGCGTTCCATCGTTATTCCAT
>JALYQH010000103.1 GCA_030855945.1 Pseudomonadota bacterium
CATCGGATGAACGCAGGTCGGCCATCAGCCTGATCGGCACCCCCATCGGCACTTCCTCGTCGCGCTCGCCATGGACCAGGCGGATGGGGATGATCAGGTCGATCGGCTGATGGAGCAAGCGGTGGGCGGCGCCCGATTCCCAAAAGCCACGATAGGTCAGCGAGGGCTCCGGGCCATAGGGATTGGCGCGCTCGACCTTGCCGCCGTCGACCATCGCCTGCTTGTCCTCGGCCGAATAGCCCCAATCGGTAAAGTCCGGCGCGGCAGCGATTCCGAGCAGGCCGGCGACGCGGTCCTTGCGGCGAAGCGCGGCGAGAAGCGCGATCCAGCCGCCCATCGACGAGCCGGCGAGAATCACCTTGCCCTCGGGCACGCCAAGATCGACCGCGGCGAGCACCTCCTCGAGCCAGCGGGGAATCGTGCCATCGGCGAAGTCCCCAGGCGAACTGCCCGTGCCCGAATAATCGAGCCGCAGGCAGCCGAGACCTCGCGATGCGCAGAACTGGTCGATCGAGGTCGCCTTGCCGCCCTCCATGTCGGAGGCATAGCCGGGCAGGAAGACGATCGTCGGCGACCGGGCGTCGGCGGCGGCGCGCGACCGGATGGCGATGCGGCGGCCGTCGCCGGGGTCGAGAAAAGCGAGGTCGGGGTCAGGGACCGGGGTCATCGGCCCCAACTAGCAGGTCGATCCGCCGCCGTCAGTCCTTGAGGAACCTCGCCGGCTGGTCGTGCGTGGCGAGAAAAATCTGTCTGATCATCGGTTCAACCTTTCGTCGGGGATTGGAAAATCGCTTCGATCTGCAACTCGAACAGTTCGGCGATGCGGAAGGCGAGCGGGAGCGAGGGGTCATATTTGCCGGTCTCGATGGCGTTGACGCTCTGCCGCGAGACGCCGAGCCGGTCGGCGAGGTCCCCTTGGCTCCAGTCCCGCTCCGCGCGGAGCACTTTCAGGCGATTGTTCACCTGCAGTCCCCGCTGTCGCCGAGCGTCAGCCAGTTGACGAGGCTGCCGACGCCGAGCCCGGCGAACCACAAAACGGTGATGTAGAAAGCGTCGACGTGGGGAACGAGGCGGACATTCTCGAGAAAGCCCCACACGGTCGCGATCGACAAAGCGAAGGCGGTGGCGACGAGCGTCTGGCGGACCAGCAGCATGCGCAGATATTCGTCGGTTTCCTCGATTATCAGGCGCCCGACCGCCCAAAACACGCCGAGCACCGCGATTCCGGGAAGCGCGCCGAGCAAATAAGCGGCCGGATCTGTCACCTCATCGACGTAGCGCAGCGCGACGAACAGGAACGCCATGTACAAGGTCATCGAGATGGCGAGGCGGCGCAGGTAGCGGCGCATGGCCGGATTTTTATAGCCCATTCTCACGGTAAAGCTTCCTTCTCATTTGGTAAAGGAGGCTTTACATCCAGTCTGGCGCTTCTGTCAAGCGACATTGACATTGTGCAGGTGAGATGCCGGCCTATTCGGAGCGATTCCAATCGTGAATAATGGTCGAAATGCCGATGAGGGCGAACGCGGTCGCCAGAAGGTAGCAGAGCACTACCTTAGTGGATGACACTGGACCAAACCAATGACCAGAACCCACCCAGTAAAAAACGGCTCCGGCCGCAAGCCAGCCAACGCCGTGACGCCAAGTGTATCTGGGGGGATCGCTCATCCCGCTTGCATAACACGGAAAAAGGGGCCGCCGAAGCGGCCCCAGGTGGTTGAGAATCTGACCCGAGGGTCGGCGATGCCTAAGCTGCTACGCTAGCGGCGTCGGCAGTGGCGGCGAACGCGCACGACCCGGCCTGAGTAGCGGCGGACGCGGCGGACATAGCTGCGAACATGAACCATCGCAGTGTCTCCTAAGGTTGCCCCCAGCGGCCATTTATGCGAAACAGAAGCTTCTCAGGGCGATCCGTTCCGATGGCGCATAGCGCCGCCAGGAGTGGGTTGAACGTCAGGGCCGGCCTTCGGGTCGGCCCTCTTCGTTTTCGGCAACTCTCGGCATGCCGTCTCCGTGCCCTCATCTCAAAGCGACCGCCCTTTCCAGCGCCCGGCTCTGCCAGTGCGCGAGTTGTCTTCTCTGCCAGTCCCGGACAAAAAGCAAGGACAAACTTGGACAAAACGGTCGAAGCCTTGACGGGCAAAGTCATTTTGTCCAAAGGTGCTTTATCGGAGGTGCAAAATGGCTACTCAAGGTGATCAACCTACTTCGTCGCGGCAAGCGGGGCGGAGCCCGGCATACCCGCTGTTCCCAGTACAAAAGGCCTTGGCGCAGGCCCAGGCGCTCTTCGATCAAGAGGGGATGCATTGGGCGCCCCTCAGTTCTGCCGTAGGAGCTTGGGGATACAGCCCAAAGAGCAGCGGCGGGCGCCAGACCTTGGCGACCATGAAATACTACGGTTTGATCGAGGTGACGGGTGACGGTATCGGGCGGCGCGTTCGCATCAGCGAAATCGCTAAGCGTATCCTGCTGGATGAAAGGGAAGATGATACCGAAAGGCGCGGACTCATACGGGAAGTCGCTCTTTCGCCAAGCGCACACAAGATGCTTCTCCAAGAGTATAAGGAAGGCTTGGCTTCCGATGGTACCGTTCTCCACTTTCTTGTCCTCACGAAGCATTTCAATCAGGACGCTGCCCGCGACCTACTGAAAGAGTACAAGGACACAGCCTCCTATATCGACCTCTACGAGCCTCAGAAGAATGTGGACAAATCAGAGGGGGAAGTGGATATTAAAGTCACCCCGCGTGTCGTAAAGATTGGCGATCGGGTTCAAGCGACCGTCAAGGGCCAGGATTTGTTTCCCGACGGGGCCACGGTTCTAGGCTTCAGCGACGACGGCGAGTGGATCTTTACTGACCAAGCGAAGGGCGGGCTGAAGCTTGAGGAGATTACTGTGTTGGACAGCGTTCAAACTCCCCCCGTAGGGGAGCGCCCGTCGATTCCTCCCTCGCTCTTGAGGGACATCGAGGAGAAGCAACCTGCTGGAACTCGCAAGGCCGTCTTCCCCGTTGGTGAGGGCGATGTTTCCATAACCTATCCTGAGGCCCTGACTAAGGAAGGGCTTGATGAATTGGGCATGTATCTTGAGGTATTCCTCAAGAAGCAGAAGGCAAGTGTTCGTTACGGAAAAGTCTGAGAGCCGCCCAAGCGAAAGGGATGCGGGCGCACCCGTAGGCTGGATTGCCGCGCTTCGCTCGCAATGACGTGGTTGAGGGCGGGGCGAGGGGCGGCTAAGGCGCTGCCCATGTCCAGAATGTTCAAGATCGCCCTTCCCGACGGCAGCGTGCGCGAAGTGGCCGAGGGGGCGAGCCCGGCCGATGTCGCGGCGGCGATCGGGCCGGGGCTGGCTAAGGCGGCGCTGGCGGCGCGGGTCGATGGCGAGCTGCGCGATCTCAACCGGCCGTTCGAGGGCGACTCCAGTCTGGCGCTGGTCACCGCACGCGACGAGCAGGACGCGCTCGAGCTGTTCCGCCACGATTATGCGCACATCCTCGCCGAGGCGGTGCAGAAGCTGTTTCCGGGAACGCAGATCACCTTCGGGCCGGCGACCGACGACGGCTTCTATTACGACTTTGCCCCGGCGGCGGAGCGCGGGCCGTTTACCGACGAGGAGCTGCCGCGGATCGAGGAGGAGATGCGGCGGATCATCGCCGCCGACGAACCGCTGATCCGGGAAGTGTGGTCTCGGGACCGGCTGATCGACCATTTCAGTGCCCACGGTGAAACCTTCAAAGCCGAATGGGCGGCAGAGAAGTCGCCGGATGAGACGCTGACCGTCTATCGCTCGGGTGGCGGCGACGACGCCTGGCTCGACATGTGCCGCGGTCCGCACCTGCCCTCGACCGGCAAGCTCGATCCGCAGGCGTTCAAGCTGACGCGCGTGTCGGGGGCTTATTGGCGCGGCGACCAGGCCAATCCGATGCTCAGCCGCATCTACGGCACCGCCTGGCTCAACAAGAAGCAGCTAGGCGAGCATCTGGTTCGGCTTGAGGAGGCGGCCAAGCGCGACCATCGCCGCATCGGCCAGGACATGGATCTGTTCCACCTCCAGGCCGAGGCGCATGGCAGCGTCTTCTGGCACCCCAAGGGGTTTGTGCTGTGGCGCGCGCTAGAGGCTTATATGCGCCGCCGCCTCGATGCCGCTGGATACCGCGAGATCAAGACGCCGCAATTGATGGACGCGCGCTTGTGGGAAGCGTCGGGCCACTGGGGCAAGTTTCGCGAAGGGATGTTCGTCGTCCCCGACGAGGTGCCGGGGGTCGACCCGTCGAAGCCGGTGATCACCGGGTCGGGCGACCTGATGGCCTTGAAGCCGATGAATTGCCCGGCGCATGTCCAGGTGTTCCGCCAGGGGATCAAATCGTACCGCGACCTGCCGCTGCGGCTGGCCGAATTCGGGTGTTGCCATAGG
>JALYQH010000204.1 GCA_030855945.1 Pseudomonadota bacterium
CGGCCGCACCGCTCCCAATCCCAACGTCGGCTGCTTGATCGTAAAAAATGACGAAGCCATCGCGCGCGGCGCAACCGCGCCCGGGGGCCGGCCTCATGCCGAAGCGGTCGCGCTCGGCCAGGCCGGCGACGCCGCCCGCGGCGCGACCCTCTACACCACGCTCGAACCGTGCGCCCACGTCAGCGAGCGCGGGCCTACGTGCGCGGCGCTAATCCCGGCCGCAGGCGTGGTCCGTGTCGTCATTGGCGTCGAGGATCCCGATCCGCGAACGGCGGGGCAGGGCGCGGCGACGCTCCGCGAGTCGGGCGTCGAGGTCGACCTGCTCGACAGCGGTGCAGCCCGCGACAGCTTGTCCAGCTATCTAACCAGGATCACCACGGGCCGCCCGCGGATCACCCTCAAGCTGGCCCTGTCGATCGACGGCAAAATCGCGCTGCCCTCGGGCGAATCGAAGTGGATCAGCGGCGAGGACGCCCGCGCGCACGTCCATCTCGAGCGCGCTCACAGCGACATGATCCTCGTCGGCCGCGGCACCTATCTGGCGGATTCGCCCCGGCTCGACGTCCGCCTTCCCGGGCTCGAGGAATGGTCGCCCCGCCGTGCCTTGCTTACGCGCGGCGAGGCGGTCGACGGTTGGGAGACGCTGTCGTCGCCGCAGGACGTATTCCGGCTTCATGACGTCAATGATCTGCTCGTCGAGGGTGGCTCCGCCACCGCTACCGCCTTCCTCGCCGCCGGCCTGGTCGACCGAATCCTCATCTACCGCGCCCCGATCCTGATCGGCGCCGGCAAGTCGTCGCTCGGCTATATCGGGCTCGACGCCATCGCCGACGCCCACGGCCGCTGGCGCCTGGCGGACGGCGCCCACCTTGGCATCGACCGCCTCGAAGTCTACGAGCGCATCAACTGATCTCGTCCTTCAATACGCCGCCTGCGGCGGCTACTCAGGATGAGCGGACGCAGGACTACCCAGACCCGCTCATCCTGAGTAGCGGACTGAGCGCAGCCGAAGGCCGCGTATCGAAGGATCGAAGGAAGGCCCGCCAAGGATGTTCACCGGCATCATCAGCGACATCGGCACCGTCCGCAGCGCCGAGCAGCGCGGCGACCTTCGCCTGACCATCGGCACCGGCTACGACACCGGCACGATCGACCTCGGCGCCTCGATCGCCTGCTCGGGCGTGTGCCTGACTGTAGTTGACAAGGGCAAAGACTGGTTCGCGGTCGATGTCAGCGCCGAAAGCGTCGTCTGCACTGCGGCGGGCCTGTGGACCGAAGGCGCGACGCTCAACCTCGAGCGCGCGCTTCGCCTCGGCGACGAGCTCGGCGGCCACATCGTTACCGGCCATGTCGATGGCGTCGGCGAAGTCGCTCAGGTCGCGCCCGAAGGCGGCTCGATCCGCGTCGCGATCCGCGCCCCCGCCGAGCTTCGCCCCTACATTGCCGCCAAGGGCTCGATCACGCTCGACGGCGTCTCGCTTACCGTTAACGAAGTGACCGACGCCGACGACGGCTCGACCCATTTTGCGGTCAACATCATCCCTCACACGGCCGCTCACACCACGTTCGGCGAAATCGAAGCCGGGCGCGGCCTCAACGTCGAAATCGATGTGCTCGCCCGCTATCTCAAGCGGATGACCGACGCACGAGCGCGAATTTAATTCTCGATTATCACATTAAGATGTGATAATTGCCAAAAATGGCTACAAATCTCATCGAAAGAATCACATCGCTAGTCGAGGCTGGGGAAGCTTCGCGCTCCGGTCTCGCCCGCGCCGCCGGTCTTCATCCCAACAGCCTGCGCAAGCTTGGCGCGCCCGACTGGAACCCGACGGCCGACACGCTTGGCCGGCTTGAGAAACTGCTCGACGGCGGGGTTCAGGACATGCTGGTCGGCGCCGAAGCGATCATCAACGAAGCGCGTAACGGGCGGATGTTCATCCTCGTCGACGATGACGATCGCGAAAATGAGGGCGACCTCATCATCCCGGCTCAGATGGCGACTCCCGACGCGATCAACTTCATGGCGCGCCACGGCCGCGGGCTGATTTGCCTCGCGCTCGGCAAAGAGCGGGTCGACGCGCTCGGGCTGCAGCCGATGGCGCGGGTCAATCGCACGAGCATGGAAACCGCCTTCACCGTCTCGATCGAAGCGCGCGAGGGAGTGACGACGGGCATCAGCGCCGCTGACCGCGCGCGGACCATCGCGGTGGCGATCGACTCGCTCAACGGGCCCGACGCGATCGTCTCGCCCGGCCATGTTTTCCCACTCGTCGCGCGCCCCGGCGGGGTGCTCGTCCGCGCCGGCCATACCGAGGCGGCGGTCGACGTCGCGCGGTTGGCCGGCCTCAATCCCTCCGGCGTGATTTGCGAGATCATGCGCGAGGACGGGGCGATGGCCCGGCTCGACGATCTGATGGAGTTCGCGCGCCTCCACGGGCTCAAGATCGGCACCATCCGCGACCTCATCGCCTACCGCCTCAAGAAGGACCATATGGTCGAGCGCGTCGCCGAGACGCGCTTCGTCGCCCGCTCGGGCGCGGCATGGAACGCGCAGGTGTTTCGCGACAAGGCGAGCGGCGAGGAACAGCTTGCCCTGGTTCATGGCGCGATCGATCCCTCGTCGCCGGCCTTGGTTCGGATGCACTCGATCGATCTCTTCGCCGACCTGCTCGGCGAGGCCAGCCCACGCGCCGGCCTGCTCGATGGCGCGATGGCGATGATCGAGGCCGAGGGTTCGGGCGTGGTCGTCGCGCTTCACGCCGCCGCGCCCGGCTCGCTCGGCCGCGCCACCGATCTCCGCTCCGGAAAAGCGGGCGAGGCGACCCCGGCGCTGCGCGGCTACGGCATCGGCGCGCAAATCCTCGCCGCGCTCGGCATCCATGACATGATCCTGCTGTCGAACACCCGCCACGCCCCGGTCGGCCTCAGCGCCTACGGCCTCGCCATCGTCGAGGAACGCTGCATCGGCCGGTCGGAGGATTAAATGGCGCATCTGCTCATCGCCGAGGCGCGCTACTACGCGCATCTGAACGACATGCTGCTGGCCGGCGCGCGCGCCGCGATCGAGACGGCCGGGCATAGCCACGAGACGATCACCGTCCCCGGCGCGCTTGAGCTTCCCGGCGCGATCGCGCTTGCCGCCGAAAGCGAGAACTATGAGGCCTATGTCGCGCTCGGCGTGGTCATCCGCGGCGAAACCTGGCATTTCGAAATCGTCTCCGGCGAAAGCGCGCGCGGCCTGCTCGCGCTGACGATGGATGGGATCGCGGTCGGCAACGGCATCCTCACCGTCGAGAATGAAGCCCAGGCGGTCGTTCGCGCCGACCCCGCGCAAGGCGACAAGGGCGGCGATGCCGCGCGGGCGGCGCTGGCGCTGCTGGATTTGAAGGGGCGATTCGCTTCCTAATTCCTCCCCTCGATTTCGAGGGGAGGGGGACCATCCGAAGGATGGTGGAGGGGCTTCTTCCGCTGTCCAAGAGGCCCCTCCACCGCTCTTCGAGCGGTCCCCCTCCCCTGCAAATGCAGGGGAGGATTAGCTGAGCGCCAACCACACTTCGTTGCGACGGAGCGGCCCCGGGATCACCGGCGAATTGTAGAAGGCATATTCGGGCTCGGCCTCGCTCGCCTCGCCGCGCCGCGCGAGCCAGCCGCGCAGCCGGTCCTCCTGCTCGACCAGCCCGCGATCGTCGGCTCGCCCGGCGAAGCTGACCACCGCCACCCGGCGCGGCTCGAGCTCCACCAGTTCGATTCCGTCGCACGCAGGGGGCAGATTCTCGCTTGATCGGCCCGCCGGCATGACGAAGCGGGTTCGCCAGCCGCCCTCGAGGTCGTCGTCGAACAATGGCGGATCGCTCGCCATCGGGTCGCCGGAATCCTGCATCACCGGCACCGTCATCGGCAATTGCTCGCCATCGCGCGATTTGGCGAAGATATAGTCGGCGAGCGTCCGGAACCCCTTGTCGAGGGCGCGCTTGCGCGGTCCGTTGACGACCGTTTCCGCGACCGTCATCGCCGGATAATCGCGAATCTGAAAGTCGCCGTCGGTGGCGATCGCGCGATAGTCGGGCTCCTCGGTCTGCTTCTCGCGAAGATAGTAAACCGCCGCTCCGCCGAGCAGCGCCACCCCGAGCGCCGCCGCCCCCGCCACTACATCCTTGCGCATCGCTTTCTCCCTTGAATCGCCGATGACGAACCGGTCAGCCGGCATCCTGTTCCGCCAGGCCTTGATCGGCCCGGCGAAGCCGGGGCGTGAATCATGGTCGCGATAAAAGTGCTGGATAGTCGGTGTAGCCTTCGGCGCCTTGCGAATAATAGGTCGCGACATCCCATTCGTTGAGCGGCGCGCCGCGCCGGATACGCTCGACCAGGTCGGGGTTGGCGAGGAACGGCCGGCCGAAGCTGATCGCGTCGGCGACGCCCTCCGCCATCCGCGCCGCGCCGCTCGGCCCGTCATAATCGCTGTTGAGCACGATCGGACCGGAAAACACGGTCCGCATCGCCGGACTGACCGGGGGAATCTCGCTCGGCGCGAAGGTCGATTGCGGGCCAGGTTCGCGCAGTTCGATCCAGGCAATTCCGATCCGCTGCAGCTCGGCGGCGGCGGCGGTGAACAAAGCGACAGGGTCGCTGTCCTCGACGCCATAGGACACCGCGTTGGGCGACAGGCGGATGCCGGTGCGCTCGGCGCCGACCTCGGCCGCGACCGCGCTCGCCACCTCGCTCATGAAGCGGAGCCGGTGTTCAATCGGCCCGCCATAGGCGTCATCGCGCCGGTTCGACGCGTCGCGCAGAAACTGGTCGATCAGATAGCCGTTGGCGGCGTGGATCTGGACGCCGTCGAAGCCCGCCGCCATCGCCCCGCGCGCGGCCCGGACATAATCGTCGACGACGCGCTCGATCTGGTCGGTGCCGAGCGCGCGCGCCTCGCCATAGGCTTTCTTGCCCTCATAGGTGTGGGCCTTGAACGGAGCGGTCCCGGCCGATGCCGACACCGGCGCCGCGCCGCCGAGGAAATCGGGGTGAACCAGCCGCCCCATGTGCCACAATTGCGCGACAATCCGTCCGCCGGCCTCTCGCACCGCCGCGATGACCGGCTTCCATCCCTCGACCTGCGCCGCGGTCCACAGCCCCGGCGCGAAAGGCCAGCCCAATCCTTCGCGGCTGATCCCGGTCGCTTCGGAAATGATCAGCCCGGCGGCGGCGCGCTGGGCATAATATTCGCCCATCATCGCCGTCGGCACGCCCTCGCGCGTCGCCCGCCCGCGAGTGAGCGGCGCCATCAGGATGCGGTTGGGAAGCGTCAGCGCGCCGAGCTGGAGCGGGTCGAACAATGTGGGCATCAAGCTGCTAGGACCTCATGGTTGCATGGCTGCCGCCGCCCGCTACAGGCGAGCGATGCCCAGCGCAAAGCCTCATCGCCTCGCCTTCGCGGCGCTGCTCCTCGGCAATGTCGCGCTCGCGACCGGACCTTTCCTCGTCCGCCATGCCGGCGTCGGGCCAATCTCCGCCGGTTTCTGGCGGCTCGCGCTTGCGCTTCCCTTCCTGTGGCTGATCGCCCGCCTGCTTCGCCAGCCTGTTCATCTCCCCCGCCGCGGGCTGACGATCGCCATTGCCGGGGCCGCCTTCTTCTTCGCCGCCGATCTCGCCGCCTGGCACGCCGGCATCCTGCTGACCAAGCTCGGCAACGCCACGTTGTTCGGCAATATCTCGAGTTTCTTTTTCGCTGCGTGGGGCCTGTGGCTGGTGCGCAAGTGGCCGTCTCTTCTGCAAGGCCTTGCATTGGGGCTGGCCGCGGCCGGCTGCGCGATGCTGATGTGGGGCAGCGCCGAACTGTCGGCGGCGCACTTGCGCGGCGACCTGCTCGCGGTGCTCGCCGGCCTCCTCTACACCGGCTATCTGATCCTCGTCGAACGGACGCGGGGCGCGCTTCAGCCGATGCCCTTGCTGTTCCTCGCCAGCCTGTTCGGATCGGCGATGCTGCTTCCGGCGGCGTTGGCGGCGGGCGAGACGATCGTCCCCGCCGACTGGAGCGCCTTGTTCGCGCTGGCTCTGTGCAGCCAGGTGTTTGGCCAAGGGCTATTAGTCTATGCGCTCAGTCATGTCCCGCCGCTGGTCGTCGGCATCACCATGCTGACCCAGCCGGCGCTGTCCGCGATGCTCGGCTGGTATTATTACGACGAGGCGTTCACCGCGCTCGACTGGGCCGGCGCCGCGGCGATCGTCGTCGCGCTGGTGCTGGTGCGGTTGCGAACTCCCGCGCAAGCGACCACTTAGGCGTCATGGCCAATCCGACTCCGCTTCAGGCCCTGCGCCTTCGCCTTGCCCTGCCGGTGGGCGAGAATGCGGTGTTCGACGGCTGGACCGAAAAAGCCGTCAATTCGAGCGCGGCC
>JALYQH010000157.1 GCA_030855945.1 Pseudomonadota bacterium
CCTCGGGCCTGAACAGCAGCACGACCAGCGCCCCGACGGCGACCAGCCGCAAGCTGATCGCATCGCGCCCAAGCGCGATTCCGCCGAGCACCAGTAGCGCGGCGATGCATGCCCGGACGGTCGGAACCTGCATCCCGGTGAGCAAGGTGTAGCCGACCCCCGCCCCTGCCCCAATCGCTGCCGAGACCAGCACCAGGTTGAAGCGCAGCGCGAGCCGCTCGCTTAACGCGAGCAGGCGCAGCGACAGCAGCATCGCGGCGCCGACGGCGGCGGCGATGTGAAGTCCGCTGACCGATAGAAGATGCGCCAGTCCGGAGCGGCGCATCGCTTCGGCATCGGCCTCGGTCACGCCAGCCTGATCGCCGTTCGCAAACGCGGTGGCGACTCCGCCGCTCGATTCGGGGAGTTGCGCGCGAATATGCTGCCCGAGCCGCTCGCGCAGTTCGTCGAGCCCGCCACCTGGCGCCGGCTCGATCACTTTAACCGGTCCGATTGCGCGGCCGACCGCTCCGCGTCCTTGGAACCAGGCATCGCGGGCAAAGTCGTGGCCGCCGGGAAGCGCCATCGGCGGCGGCGGCTGGAGCCGGGCGCGAACGCTGATGCGCGCTCCCGCCCCGAGGGCGCCCGGCGCACCATCGGCCGGGATCGACACTCTGATCGTCGGTGGCAGCTCGCCGGTCAGCGGGGCCAGGGTCAGCCGCAAATCCCCCTTGGCGACAAGCGACTCCATTTTTTTGACCCGCGCCTCGACCACGACGATCGCGGGCCGTTCCAGCCGCGGTGCGGCCACGCGCTCGCTTCGCAGCCAGATCCAGCCGCATCCGGCGGCCAGCGCCAGTCCGCCGACCAGCAGCGCGCGTGCCAGCCGCCCCTCGCCCCACGCCAACCCGGCGGCGGCGATCCCGAGCGACAGCGCCGCGACGCCGGTCCATTGCGGCGGCGCCGGAAGCCACAGCCAGGCGGCGATCCCGGCGCCGAAGCTGGCGACGAACCATAAGGGAAGCTGCGCGCGCTCCGTCTCTAGAAAGGCTTCGACCCGCTCGCCGAGGCGCCGAGCCACCGCCGAGGAAAAGCGCCGCGGCGCTGGTTCCAGCGGCGCATCCTCTATGTTAGGGGCGCTCACCCATTCCATCTGCCCGTCCAAGACAAAGGAAAGCGGGCCTAAGCGCAAGCGACAAATAATGACTAGCGCAAGCAGCAAAATCGCCGAAGCTGGCCAGCATGTGGTGACCCGCTTCGCTCCGTCCCCAACCGGCTACCTCCATATCGGAGGGGCGCGCACGGCCTTGTTAAACTGGCTGTTCGCCCGCCACCATGGGGGCAAGTATCTGCTACGGATCGAAGATACCGACCGTGCCCGCTCGACCCAGCCTGCGATCGATGCGATCCTCGACGGGCTGTCGTGGCTGGGCATCGAGGGCGATGGTGACCCTTGGTTCCAGTCGCAGTTCGAAAAGCGGCACGCCGAGGTGGCGCACGATTTGATCGAGCGGGGCGCAGCCTACCGCTGCTATATCACGTCCGAGGAACTCGCCGCCCGGCGCGAGAAGGCTCAGGCCGAACGGCGGCCGTTCCGTCTCGACAGCGAATGGCGCGACTGCACCCCAGGTCCGGACCAGGAGCACCAGCCGTTCGTGGTTCGAATCAAGTCGTCGAACGAAGGCGAGACGGTAATCGACGACCTCGTCCAGGGCCGCGTCACCGTCGCCAACGCCGAGATCGACGATTTCGTGCTGCTGCGCTCCGATGGTACTCCGACCTATATGCTCGCGGTCGTGGTCGACGACCATGACATGGGCGTCACGCACATCATCCGCGGCGACGACCATCTCAACAATGCCTTCCGCCAATTGGCGATTATCGATGCGATGGGGTGGCCGCGCCCGGCCTACGCCCACATCCCGCTGATCCACGGCGCCGACGGGGCCAAGCTTTCGAAGCGCCACGGCGCGCTCGGAGTCGACGCCTACCGCGACGAAATGGGTATCCTCCCCGAGGCCTTGTCCAATTACCTGCTTCGCTTGGGCTGGGGGCATGGCGACGACGAGATTATCGCGCGGGACCAGGCGGTGGAGTGGTTCGACCTCGACCATGTCGGCAAGTCGCCATCCCGGTTCGACCTCAAGAAGCTCGAAAATCTCAACGGGCATTACATTCGCGAAGCCGACGATGCGCGCCTCGCCGAACTGGTTGCGCCTCGCCTCGGTCTCGACGCGCAAGGTGTCGGTTTGCTGACCCGCGCCATGCCGGAACTCAAAACGCGTGCACACGACCTCCATCAGCTTGCCGAGGGTGCTGAATTCCTGTTCGCGACCCGCCCCCTTCCGATTGATGACAAGGCGGCGGATCTGCTGAGC
This sequence comes from Pseudomonadota bacterium, assembly GCA_030855945.1. Lineage (GTDB taxonomy): Bacteria > Pseudomonadota > Alphaproteobacteria > Sphingomonadales > Sphingomonadaceae > Sphingomicrobium. The sequence continues at coordinate 2,358 of JALYQH010000157.1, forward strand.
GACGAAGCCCGCATCCACCTCGCCCAGGCCCATGCGGCGCTTGCGGCAATCCCGCACTGGGACCATGATTCGACCGATGCTGCAGTGCGGGAGGTTGCCGAAAAGGCCGGAATCAAGCTAGGAAAGCTGGCTCAACCATTGCGCGCGGCATTGACCGGCAAAACCACCTCGCCGGGCATCTTCGATGTCCTCGCCATGCTCGGCAAAGACGAGAGCCTCGCGCGCATCGCCGACCAAGTGCCGAAGTCGCTTTAAACCCGGAGCCGAACGCATGACCGACAAGACCGCCACCCTCGCCACGACGAGCGGCGATTTCTCTTTTCCAATTCTGGGCGGGTCGGTCGGGCCCGACGTCATCGACATCCGCAAACTCTATGGCGAGACGGGCAACTTCACCTACGATCCCGGGTTCACCTCCACCGCCTCTTGCCAGAGCGCGATCACCTATATCGATGGCGACGAGGGCATCCTCCTTCACCGCGGCTTCCCGATCGATCAGCTCGCCGAACAGTCGAGCTTCATGGAGGTGGCCTATCTGCTCCTCCACGGCGACCTGCCGCAGGCCGACGAACTCCACGATTTCAACTACACCATCACGCGCCACACGATGGTTCACGAACAATTGGCAACCTTTTTCCGCGGTTTTCGGCGCGATGCCCATCCGATGGCGATCATGTGCGGCGTGGTCGGCGCGCTTTCCGCTTTCTATCATGATTCGACCGACATCACCGACCCGCAGCAACGGCTGATCGCCTCGCACCGGCTGATCGCCAAGATGCCGACGCTCGCCGCGATGGCCTATAAATATTCGATGGGACAGCCGTTCATCTTCCCCAAGAACGAGCTGAGCTACACCGGCAATTTCCTGCGCATGACCTTCGGTGTCCCGGCCGAGCCTTATGAGGTCAATCCGATCATCGAGCGGGCGATGGAGCGGATTTTCATCCTCCATGCCGACCATGAGCAGAATGCCTCGACGTCGACCGTGCGCCTCGCCGGTTCGTCGGGCGCCAACCCGTTCGCCTGCATCGCCGCCGGGATCGCCTGCCTGTGGGGTCCGGCGCACGGCGGCGCCAACGAGGCCGCGCTCAACATGCTGCGCGAAATCGGAACGGTGAAGCGGATCCCGGAGTATATCGCCCGGGCCAAGGACAAGAATGACCCGTTCCGGCTGATGGGCTTCGGCCACCGCGTCTACAAAAATTACGATCCGCGCGCGAAAGTCATGCAGCAGACCGCCGAGGAAGTGCTGAAGGAGCTTGGCAAGAGCGACCCGGTGCTCGACGTCGCCAAGGAGCTCGAGCGGATCGCGCTTTCCGACGAATATTTCATCGAGAAGAAGCTTTACCCCAACGTCGATTTCTATTCCGGGGTGATCCTCAACGCGATCGGTTTCCCGACCGAAATGTTCACCGTGCTGTTCGCGCTTGCCCGCACCGTGGGCTGGGTGGCGCAGTGGAATGAGATGATCTCCGACCCCGAGCAGAAGATCGGCCGCCCGCGCCAGCTCTACGTCGGCGCCACCGCGCGCGATTACGTTCCCGTCGGCGAGCGTTAAGCGGGCAGTATCAACGTGAAGCGGGCGCCTTCGCCCGGCGCGCTATCCAGGCTGATGTCGCCGCCCATCGAGCGCGCCAGGCGGCGGGAGATCGCCAGCCCGAGACCGCTTCCCTGGGAGGCGTCGCCGAGCCGTTCATAGCGTTCGAATATGCGCTGCTGATCGTCCTGTGCGACTCCCGGTCCTTGGTCGGCGATCGTTACGCGGCTCTTTGCCCCATCGCTTTCGAACAGGATCGCCACCACGCCCTCGGCCGGCGAATGGCGCACCGCATTGCCGACGATGTTAACCAATACCTGCACAATCGCCCGCCCCTCACCAACCGCGCGCAGTGGGCCGCATGCCTCGACCACCAGTTCGACCTTTTTCGCGTCGGCCACCGGTTGAACCAGCGCTGCCGCTTCGAGGGCTAGTTCGCGAAGATTGACGCGCTTGGCCGGGCCGGCCGAGCCATCGCCCATCGAACGGATCACCGAGAGCAAGTGGCGACCCGCTGCGGCGATGTCGCTGGCATAATGCGCATAGTCGGAGCGGAGGGGCCCGTCGCTTCGCTCGACGATTCGGTCGGCAGCCGAGATAATCACCGACAGCGGCGAGCGAAGCGCCTCGTCGAGCGTATCTTCGATCGCGGGCGCGTCATTGCTTGCGCCCACAACGATGTCGCCGTGGCGGCGGACGGCGCCGTGGAAGCCAGCAAACTTGCCGGCCGAGTCCGACACCGGCTGAGCGTCGATGCGCACCTCGTCCAGCGCCCCGCCGCGCCCCACCGCGCGTTGCCCTTCGATCGGGCCCCTGCTGGATAGCGCAGCCAGCAGAGGCATCGAGCCATCCTCTTCCTCGACCAGCCGGAACAGGGCGGTAAGCGGCTGACCGAGACAATCCTCGGAATCGCGCCCGATGAGGGTCGCCAGTTCCGGCGACACATGGATCAGGTCGAGCGCGGCATCCGTTTCGAACTCCAGCGCCACCGCGGCAGCTTGAGGTCGCTGCTCCTCGACGAGAGACTCGACCAGCGTCAGCCGAGGGGGCGCGGCAGGACGCGATG
>JALYQH010000210.1 GCA_030855945.1 Pseudomonadota bacterium
CCCATCTAGGATATTCTGCATGGGTGGCCGGGTGGGGGTGCGGGCCGGTGCGGGCTTACTAATCAGACTCTAGCCCGCTCATTTGTCGACGCCCTTCATCTTGCCCCATGTCCGGGCGGCGGTGTAGCCGAGGTAGCCGGTCCCGAATAAGGCATAGAGTTCCTCGGGGATGCCGCGCAGATAAGCGGTCATGCCATTGGCGATTCCGCTCGCCATCTTCGGATCGGCGGCGGCGATCAGTCCCATCGGGATCGACCACAGGATCAGCGTGTACATCATGTAAAGGAAGGACGGTCGCGCGCGGCTGGTCCACGGGTCGCTCGACTGCGCCTCCGCGATGATCGCCTGCATCTGCACCGCGATGGTCGCCGCTTCCTGGTCGCCCTGCAATTTGATCAGCTCGAGCTTGGCCTGGTCGCGGGCCTGCGGGTCGGGGATGATCTTGTCGAGCAATTTGGCGACCGGGGCGATGATCGCATCGAATATGGCCATGTTGGGTTTCTCCTAAGCGGAAGTTGACTTGGTTGACTTAGCTTGCGCAATCAGGTCGTCGTACCGATACGGTTCGCCAGCCATCCATAAAGGAACGCTTCATTCGCGGGACGGCGCTCGGCGAGTCGCAGGTACCGTTCCCCCTGCAGCGCTTCCAAAGCGCGCAGCAGCACGGTCTCGCCACCGCGCTTGCCCCGTGCTTCGAAAAAGCCGTCGAGAGCGGCGAGCGTAGCCGGCCCGATGCGACCGTCGGGAACCAGATCGGCGAAATCCTTGCCTCCACGGTTGAGCGCGGTCAGTGCCCGCTGAAGAAAGGTTGCGGCGACCGCCGGCCCCATATTGACCCCGGTGTCGAACAGCTCGGCGGCGACTTGCGGCGCACGGGCCGCGACCTGGTCGAATTTGGGCCCAAGCCAGTACAGCCTCCGGTAGATCGCCGCGGCCTCTTCCTGCGGCAGATCGGTCATCGCTCCGCGATAACCGTGTGCGCGGGCGACCGCCTCGGTAATTCCAAAATTCGTCGGTCCGCCGCGATCGGCGGGATGATTGACGTAACCGCCCTCGCGCTCGATCAGCGCCTCGATCAGCGCGTCGACATTGCTTTCCTGCTGCTCCACTGGTCGTCTCCGGATCGTTCGAGTCGGAGAGATAAAACCATAACGGTTCACTGTAGGACAGCAGAAAAGTAAGATAAGGGTTCGCGCGCGAAACTCTTTGGATTGCCCGTCCCGCGGGCCGGCCGGCGAGACAGACGGATCAGCCTCCCCCTTGAAGAAAGTGAAAATTACGCCGCTTGGTCGAGCTTTTCGATCAGCGGATAAAGTTCGCGATTCTCGCGGGTGATGCGGCAGCGCAGGGCGGCGATGATGCCCGCCGTCTCCGTCTTGTAAGCGGCCCATTCGCGCTCGATTCGAAACGCGTCCCAGCTTTCGACATATTTGTTGAACGCCGCGGCGAGCCCGCCCATTTCCTCGACGAATGAGCGCGCGGTCGAGGCGACTTGCTCGTCCTCGCTTTCGAGCAGCCGCGGATAGAGCAGCCAATCCTCGGCCTTGAGGTGGGCGATCAGCTTGGCCGTCAGCCGCTTGCGCACCGCGAAAAGTTCGACGCTCGACGGCGCGGTGGCGCCGGAGATCGACGCTTCGAGCAATTTGCAGATGTCGAGCAATTCGACATGGTCGGTCCTCAACTGCATGAAATTCGACATACGCTCACTCCCCGTTGAACTAGCGGTAATTGGGCAAAGAAGATTGACGTCCGGTAAATCACTGGCCCGCAACGGAGAATTTCAACATTCCCCGGCACAGATATCGGGAAGCTGTTGCATCCGCGTCACTTGTGTTGCCCCGCGCGCAGCGGCATGGTCCATGGCGGCGGCCGCATCGATTGGCCGGGGGAGAAAATCAGATGACCAACCGTCTATTCACGGGCGCGCTTCTGGCCGCGACCGCAATCAGCTTCGCCGCGCCGGCCTCGGCGCAGCGGATCGAGCGCATCGTCGCCTTTGGCGACAGCTTCGCCGACGACGGCAATTTCTTTCAGCTCGTCGGGATCAACCCGCTGACGACGCAGGTCTATACCACCGGCCGTTTTTCGGGCGGCACCAATTATATCGATACACTCGGCCAGATCCTCGACGTGCCGATCGACAATTTCGCAATCGGCGGCGCGCTGACCGACAACCGCAACACCAATGGTCCGCCGCTTGGATTCATCACCGAATATAACAGCTTCCTGGCCGGCGGCGGCCCCGCCGCCTTCCCGCAGGTCAGCGGCACCTTCGGACCCAACGACCTGCTCGCAGTGTCGATCGGCGGCAACGATGCGCGCTTCTATCAGCAGACCGGCGGCACGCTCGCCGGAGCGACGGCCGCGGCGACGGCCTCGGCGGCTTTCGCGACCACCGGGCTCGACGCGCTGGTCGGCGCGGGCGCTCGCAATATCAGCTTTCTTGCCGGCGACACTGGCCAGCTTCCGGAAATTGCCAACAATCCGGCCGGCGCGGCCATCCGCTCGAGCTTTTCGACGACTTTCAACAACACGATTCAGTCGAGCCTGGCGGGTTATGCCGCCGACGGCGTGATCGTCCATTATCTCGATCTCAACCGGGTGCTTGACAATATCACCTCCGATTTCGGCGCCTACGGCCTCAATGCCCTCGCCTGCCCCGCCTTCCCCAATCCGACCTGCGTCACCGGCCCCACGTCGGGCTTTCTGTTCTACGGCGATCAGCTTCATTTGACTTCGGCCGGTTTCGCCATCGTCGCGCGCTACGTCGCGGCGCAGCTCACCGCGCCCCTGACGATCCAGGCGGCGAGCGACGTCGGGATCGACACCGCGCGCCAATTCGGACGGACGCTGACCACGCGGATGGATCTCGGCGCCCCGCGCGACGGCGACATGCCCGAAGGTCTGGGCGTCTATGTGGTCGGCGATACCGTGACCCGCACGCTCGGCCTGACCGACACCAACGACCGGTTTAAGGTGACCAGCGTCGGCGGCACGATCGGCGCCGAATATGGCTTCGGATCGGGGCTTGTCGGGATCGCCGGCAACCTGTCGCGGCCCAAAGCCAATTTCGGCAATGACGCGGCGCGGGTCGAAGGCAAGTCGGCGCAGGTCGGCATCTACGCCTCGGCCGGGATCGCGGGGGCGTTCGTCCAGGGCTATGGCGGCTATGGCTGGGACAGCCACGACCTGACCCGCGAAGGCGTGGTCGAGGATATGGACGCCGACGTCGACGGCAACCATTCGCTTGCCGGCATCAAGGCCGGCTATCTGATGCCGATGGGCATTTTGCGCATCGGTCCGGTCGTCGGGCTCGATTACGCCCGCGCCAAAGTCGACGGCTATACCGAGAATGGCGACAGCGCGCTGACCCTCAATGTCGACGAAGTCAGTTACTCGTCGCTTCGCGGCAGCCTCGGCGCCGAAGTGCGCGGCGACTTCGAGGGGGGCGGTGTCCAGCTTCGCCCATACGGCTCGGCGGTGTTCGAAAAGGACTTCACCGGCGACGAGCGCACCTTCCATTTCTCGCAGACCAGCGCGCCGACGATCGTCAACCACTGGCAGGTCGAGGACGGATCGACCAAGCCCTACGGCCGCTTCTCGGCCGGGTTCAGCGCGGCGATCCTCTACGGGGTGTCCTTGAATGTCGCCGGGTCGGCCACGGTCGGCAAGGAACAGGGCAATGAGACTTCGGCGCATCTTGGGGTGCGCGCCGCTTTCTAAGCCCGCGAGCGATCAGGACAGGGGCGGTCCCGCACAGGCCGGGCCGCTCTTCTCTTTGGCTAGACGCAGCCGGCGAGCATCCCGCGCACCGGCTCCGTGGGGACGACCAGCGAAGGCGCGCCGCCAAGGCTGATCTCGACTTGACCCGGCCGCGAGAACGGGCGCGCGATCGCCCGCGCCATGTCGCCGCGGGCCTCGCCCCGCCAGATTGCCTCGCCTGGGCCGATGGCGATTGGAACCGCCGCCACCGGCAGCGATCCGGCATGGCCGCCGCCGGTGAAGCTGAGCGTTGCGGCCGCATCCCTCGAAGCTGGGTGATGCCGGGTGACGACCAGGGCTCCGCCGTCGCACGCCAGCGTCAGGCTGGGCTCGCCGCCGACCGGCCCGAAGCGCGCGGTGCGTCCGTCGTCGAATAACGTCCACGCCATGCCTGCGGCCATCGGCGGCATCGCGGCGCGGTCGGCGGCCTCGGCGCTTCCACTATTCTCCGGCGCGGCGAGTCCGGTGGCGGACGCGTCGCCAATCAATTCATCGGGCGGCGCGGTGGCATTTTCGGAGACTGGCCCGCCGTCGCCGCAGGCGAGCAGCGCGAGGGTCGCGGCGAAGGGGAATGTTAGCTTCATCCCCGCTCAACGCGCGCGGCCGGTCCGGGTTCACGCGATTGACAAGCACGGGCTCCGAGCGCTTCCTTGCCCCAGGCAAAGGGGGAATGCGGGATGGAAACCGTCAGCGATACGAGGGTAAACACGCCGGTCTTGTTCCGGATCGTGGCGCTGCTTTCGCTGTTGTGGAACGCTTATGGCGCGCTCAATTATGTCATGACGCGAATGCGCAACCTCGATTACCTCGCGGCGATGGGAGAGGACCCGGCCCAGATGCTCGCTTATGTCGACAGCCTTCCGCTGTGGGCGCAGGCCGGCTGGGGCCTGGGCGTGTGGGGCGGGGTCGCCGGAGCGATCATGCTGCTGGTGCGGAGCCGCGTCGCGCTCATCGCGTTCGGGCTGTCGCTGGTCGGCATGGCGCTGATCTTCGGCTATCAGTTTCTCGGTCCGTCCGCGCCGCCGGCAATGAGCGGAGGCAGCGCGGCGATCGTCCCGCTGGTCATCATTGCCGCCGGCATCGCGCAATTCTTCTATGCGCGCTCGATGCGCTCGAACGGTGTGCTCCGCTAAGCGCGGTTCGCGCTAGGCTGCGTCCGGAACCACGGCTGTGCCTGCCGTTCTGGCGCCCCCGAACATCTGGGGCATGGCCAGCGCGTCGAACCCATAGGGGTCCGGGCGGAAGGTTACGCCATTGCCGCTCGGCTTGACCGTCAGATAGGTCATGTAGACCGGCAGCGGCCGCGGCAGGTCGATGCGCTGTTCGGGTATCGAGGTCGGTTGCGGAGCGCGGCCGAACACCCAGGTCGCGAAGCGGCGATAATCTTCCAGCCGCACGCAGCCGTTGCTGATCCACCGATCCTGGTTGGCAAACAATTGCTTGGTCGGCGTGTCATGGAGATAAATGCCGTAATCGTTGGGCATTTCGAACTTCATCTCGCCCATCGAATTCCACGGTCCCGGCTCCTGGCGGACAAGGATCGTCGGCTGCTTCTTGCCAGACGCGATCGCTTTCCAGTTCACCGTCTTCGGATCGATGATGCGGCCGTTCCCGGACCAGTCGGAAAGCACCTCATAATGAAAGTCGTCGAAATAGGAGAGCCCCTGCTCGCCGACCTTCTTCGCGGTCAGGCTGCGAGTCATTTCGGGCGGTACGTGCCAATAGGGATTGGCTTTCGCATTGCGCATCAGCACCGCCATCATCGGCGTCTTGGTTTCCGATGAGCCGACGATCACTCGCATACGGTCGGCGACGCGGTCGCCGACGACAAGATAGGTTTCGGCCGCGCCCGAATCGACCACCACATAGCGGTCGAAGGCACGGGTCGCCGGAAGCCGGTAGGCGCGCTCCATGTTGATCGCGATCCGCTTGGCAAAATGGTTCGCGCCGAGGTTGAGCGAGGCGATCGTTGCCTTGCCCGCGATCCCGTCCGGCTTCCCGAGGCCGTGCACCGCCTGATAAGCGGTCACTGACTGGACAAGCGCGTCGTCGTAACCGCCCGTTGCCGGCAGACCAAGACGAGTGCGGAGCTGAGCGACCCGCTTGCCGGTCGAGCCGCGCTTGAGCGCTGCGCCAGCCGCCACCTTGGCTTGCGGCATGCGGCCCCAGCTCGCCTGATATTGCTGGAGACCGCGCGCGAGCTCGAGGAACATCGGATTGGGAGCGCCGCCGGGGCGGCGGGGCTCGGAATCGGGATTGAACAGGCGCTGCAGCCAGTTCTGCGGCTTTTGGCGGCGTTTTGCGACGCTGGTCATTTTGGGATCGACATAGACGAAGTCGATCCCCTGCTTGATCGTGCGCGGAACCGCGACCGGCTCATCGCCGCGCTGGGCCGAAAGCGGCGCGGCGGTCATCATCACGGCCGCGCCAAGGATCACAGAAAATGTTTTGCGCATAATATTTGCGCCGCAAGCGCGGCGCTTCCCCAAATGAATGTGCTGACCTAACTCCTTGAACGAACAAGGGTTGCGCTGGCCTGAACGGGGGGCCTCATCGGCGACTTAAAGGATGAAGAAGCTCAAGTTACCGCCGGGGACTCAAGCGGCGATCCGTGTCGCGTAGATCGCTGGGCGATATTTGGGCACTGGAATTTCCAGTCCCTCGTCACGAGCTGTTTCAAGCCAGCCTTCGATCGCGTCCCGAACTTCCTTCACAGCCTCAAACGGGGTGTGCCCATGCGCCGAGCAATATTTCAGATCTGGAACATCGGCGATCCAGAGCTGGTCCTCCTCGGACCAGAAAAGATTGATATGATAATGGGGCTCGGTCACCCGACCATCTGTAGGTCATACTCCTCTATCACTGCAAGCAGGCGCTTCACCTGATAAGGAACGGCATCCTTTCCGTTGGGCTGCGATGTCAGCAGCTTGGGGACGTTGGGATGCTTCCAATTCGTGTGACTGCCTTTGCCGGGACGTCGCTCAAAGCCGAACGCGGCGTGAATAGACATGAAGTCGCGATAACTGATGATCATCTCGGGACTGCGCGCGAGTTGAGCGTAGAGCTTGTCGGGTCTGGTCATGCCGACACTTCAATCATGAATTTGAATCGTGCGGTAGGTTTCTGGAACGCTATCGCCCGAATTTCGTCCGGCTCTGCTTCCCGAATCGCCCCTTGCGCGTTCCCGGCTTGCCTTCAGTCGAATTGCCGGGCGAGCGCGGCGCTCTGCGTTCTTGGACGGGGAGTCCGAGCTCATCCTCTTCCAGCCGGCGGATCTCGTCCCTGAGCCTCCCCGCTTCCTCGAACTCGAGGTCAGCAGCCGCTTTGCGCATGCGGCTTTCGAGGTCGCCGATGTAGGCGCGCAAATTGTGGCCGACGAGGTGCGGGCGCTCGTCGTCGCCGGTCTCGACCAGCACGCCGTCGCGCAAGCTGACATCGCTCATGATGTCGTTGATCTGGCTCTTGATCGACTCCGGTGTGATGCCGTGCTCGAGATTATAAGCGACCTGCTTCTCGCGGCGGCGGTCAGTCTCGTTGATCGCGCGCTCCATCGATCCGGTGACGCGATCGGCGTAGAGGATGACGCGGCCGTCAATGTTGCGCGCGGCGCGGCCGATGGTCTGGATCAGCGAGGTTTCGGAGCGCAGGAAACCCTCCTTGTCGGCATCCAAAATCGCGACCAACCCGCACTCGGGAATGTCGAGCCCCTCGCGCAGCAGGTTGATCCCCACCAGCACGTCATAGACGCCGAGCCGTAGGTCGCGGATCAGCTCGATGCGCTCCAATGTCTCGACGTCCGAATGCATGTAGCGGACGCGAAGCCCAGCCTCGTGAAGATACTCCGTCAAATCTTCGGCCATGCGCTTGGTCAACGTGGTGACCAGCGTACGATAGCCCGCGGCGGCGACCTTCTTCGCCTCGTGGACGAGATCGTCGACCTGATCCTCGACCGGCTTGATCTCGACCGGCGGGTCGATGAGGCCCGTCGGGCGAATGACCTGCTCCGAGAACACGCCTCCGGTGGCCTCCATTTCCCACGGTCCCGGAGTCGCCGAGACGAACGTCGTCTGCGGGCGCATCGCATCCCATTCGTTGAAGCGCAAAGGGCGGTTGTCGATGCAGCTCGGCAGGCGAAAACCATATTCGGCAAGCGTGATCTTGCGCCGGTGATCGCCCTTCGACATCGCGCCGATCTGCGGCACCGTCTGGTGGCTCTCGTCGACGAACAAAAGCGCATTGTCGGGCAGATATTCGAACAGGGTCGGCGGCGGCTCGCCCGGCAGGCGGCCGGTGAGGAAGCGGCTGTAATTCTCGATCCCGGCGCAGCTTCCGGTGGCAGCGATCATCTCCAGATCGAAATTGGTGCGCTGCTCGATCCGCTGCGCCTCAAGCAACTTTCCCTCCGCGACCAATTCCTTCAATCGCTCCTCGAGCTCGTGGCGGATCGCGCCCATCGCCTGCTTTAGCGTCGGCCCCGGCGTCACATAATGCGAATTGGCATAGACTTTGACGCTGTCGAGGCTCGCCGTCTTCTTGCCCGTGAGCGGGTCGAATTCGACGATCGACTCGATCTCGTCGCCGAAGAAGGAAATGCGCCACGCGCTATCCTCATAATGGGACGGGAAGATCTCCAGATTGTCGCCCTTCACGCGGAAATTGCCGCGCGCGAAACCGGCGTCGTTGCGCTTATATTGCAGGGCGACCAGCTTGCGGATGATCTCGCGCTGATCGGCGCTCTCGCCCTTCTTCATCGAGAAGATCATCGCCGAATAAGTTTCGACCGAGCCGATGCCGTAGAGGCACGATACCGAGGCGACGATGATCACGTCGTCGCGCTCGAGCAACGACCGGGTGGCGCTATGTCGCATGCGGTCGATCGCCTCGTTTACCGAGCTTTCCTTCTCAATGTAGGTGTCGGACCGCGGGACATACGCCTCGGGCTGGTAATAATCGTAGTAACTGACGAAGAATTCGACCGCATTGTCGGGAAAGAAGCTCTTGAACTCGCCGTAGAGCTGGGCGGCGAGGATCTTGTTCGGCGCGAGCACCAGTGCCGGGCGCTGCAATTTCTCGATCACCTTGGCCATGGTGAAGGTCTTGCCTGAGCCCGTGACGCCGAGCAGCACCTGGTCGCGCTCGCCTTCGACCATCGATTCGCTGATTTCCCTGATCGCCGCCGGCTGGTCGCCGGCCGGCGAATAATCGGACTTGAGCACGAACGACCGCCCGCCCTCGGCCTTGTCGGGCCGGCTGGGGCGGTGCGGGACAAAGCTTTCGCCGGCTTCGAGCTCGTCGAGCGACGTGCGGATTTGTATTGCCATCGCGGATCGATATGGTGGCATTAGGCGAGCCGCGCAACGACGCCGCCGCCAGGGGAGCAAGCGCCAATGACCAGGCTTCTGTCGATCCTTCTCATCGCGGCGCTCGGCGC
>JALYQH010000212.1 GCA_030855945.1 Pseudomonadota bacterium
TCCTCGGCCCCGCCGACCCCCGCGCCGACCTTTAGCACTTCGGCGGCGGCAACGCCTTCGGGATAGGGGAGGGTCGATCCGGTGACGAGCGCGCGCCGTAGCGGCACCGAATACATCACGCCCAAGACCCCGCCGAGGCCGATCACCGCGACCGACAGCCAGAAGGGGAAGCCGGTCCACCATCCAACCATGATCAAGCCGGGAAGGACGAAGATGATCGCCGACAGCGTCCCCGCCGCCGAGGCGATCGTCTGGACGATATTATTTTCCTGGATCGTCGCATTGGCGAAGTGGCGCAGCACTGCCATCGAAATCACTGCCGCGGGAATCGAGGTGGCGAAGGTGATGCCGAGCTTCAGTCCGAGGTAGACGTTCGCGGCGGTGAACAGGACGGTGAGGATCGCGCCGAGCACGATCCCGCGGAAAGTCAGTTCGCGCAACGTCGGGGGAGGCGCTAGGGGAGTGCCGGATGCCGCTGTCGCCATGTCGTCTTACCCCTCGCTTCGGTGGCGGAAACAACCACAGATGACGCGGCGGGGCTAGAGGGAAATCAGTCCTGCTTCATTTCGGTTTGGAGGCGGCATGTTGAGTGACGTAGCGCTCCTCGGACGTTAGCACATAATCGGCGACATCGCTCGCCGCATTGGCGGCTGCGGTCGCGCGCTTGTCGCCCATCGCGACATCATAGGCGACCAACGCTGTGGCGAGCCTGGCGGCTTCGGAAGTGCAGGCACCCTTGATCGCGGCCGAATAGGCCGCCGGTTCGACCTTGGCGGTCAGGCTTTGCTTCTCGAACGACTTGATGCACGTCGCATAGGCGTTGCGCGGGGCATCGAGCGAACTCGGGTTGGGCGAGGCGAGCGCCATCAGCAACACGACGAGCATCATATCCAACTCCTGGACGTCCTCATCACGGGGCAATCATGACTCTTTTTGACGCGATTACCAGCCCTTAGCAAACTTTAAGCCTGCGGGCAGTCGATCCGCGCGCCCGCCGGCACCGGCGAGCTGTGGCGCCGAACCACTTGCCAGCTGCCACCGGCGCGCACCCACACGTCGGTCAGCAACACCCGCTCCTCGATCAACTGGCCGAGGTAACGGACCTTCCAATGCGCATCGACCGTGGCGACGATGACCTCGTCGAGCGCCACGCATTCGATCACGCGAACGTCGAGGCTGGCGATGTCCATCCGCCTGAGCGCCGCAATCCACTGCTCCAGGTCGACCGCGACCGATCCGGTCGAGCGAACACCAATCAATTTGTAGCGGGGATGGATCAGCCGCCGCAGCGCCGCTTCGTCCTTGGCGATCAGCGCCTCGCGCCACTCGCCCTCGAGCGTGCGGATGTCGATGCACGGCGCCTCAGCGACCACGGGTCAGGCCCCCGAAAATCCCGCGCAGCAGCGAATTGCCGAGCTGCCGTCCGATCGAGCTTGCGAGTGAGCGGCCCGCAGATTGCATCATTTTCTCAGCCATTGAGGGCTTGGCTGCCTCGCGCGCGGCAGCGGCACGCGTGCGTTCTTCTGCTCTCGCAGCAGTGTTTGCCCTGCGCATTTCTAGCTCATCTGCGTCATTCTCAGCGCGCGCGATTGCGCGCGCTTGTTCCAACTCGGCCTTAGCCATCACCTTGGCTTTCACTGCAGCCAACTTCTCCTCGGTGGATCGAGCCTTTTCGACCTCCGCTGCCGCAATCATCTCGGCGGTGCGGGCCTTTAAAATATCCCAGGCCGAATCGCGATTGATGAGCACATCATATTTGGCGCTGATGACGTCGGTGGTGATCATCACCCCGCGTTCCTGCGGCGAGAGCGGGCCAACGCGCGAACGTGGCGGCTTGATCAAAATCCGCTCGACCGGCGACGGCGAGCCATCGGGCAACAGCAGCGACACCAATGCCTCGCCGACCTTCAATTCGGTGATGACGGTGGCGACGTCGATTTCGGGGTTCTGACGGAACGTCTCAGCCGCCGACCTGACCGCCGCTTGATCGCGCGGAGTGAAGGCGCGCAGCGCGTGCTGGACGCGGTTACCGAGCTGACCAGCCACCTTGTCGGGGACGTCGACCGGATTCTGGGTGATGAAGAATACGCCGACTCCCTTGGAGCGGATCAGGCGGACGACCTGCTCGACCTTTTCCTGCAAGGCGGGCGGGGCATCGTCGAACAGAAGATGCGCCTCGTCGAAGAAGAATGCGAGCTTGGGCTGGTCGACGTCACCGACCTCGGGGAGCAGTTCGAACAATTCGCTGAGCAGCCACAGCAGGAAGGTCGAGTAGAGCCGCGGCGACGCCATCAGGCGGTCGGCGGCGAGGATGTTGACGATGCCGTGGCCATTCTCGTCGAGCTTGAGGAAATCCTCGAGCTCGAGCGCCGGCTCGCCGAAGAAATGATCGCCGCCCTGCGCGCGGAGCTGGAGCAGCGAGCGCTGGATCGCGCCGACGCTCGGCTTCGACACATTGCCATATTCGAGGGTCAGTTGGTCGGCCCGCTCGCCGATCGCGACCAGCATCGCCTGCAAATCATCGAGGTCGAGCAACAGCAGCCCGTCCTTGTCGGCGACGTGGAAGGCGATCGTCATCACCCCTTCCTGAACCTCGTTGAGGTTCATCAGCCGCGACAGCAGCAGCGGCCCCATCTCGCTGACCGTGGTGCGGACGGGATGGCCCTGCTCGCCGAACAGGTCCCAGAATTGCACCGGGGAAGCCTCATAGCGCCACTCGGAATAGTCAATCTCGGCGGCGCGCGCGGCAAAGGCGCCGTGATTCTTGGCGGTCGGCGATCCCGGCATCGCGAGCCCGGCAAGGTCACCCTTCACATCGGCGACAAAGGTCGGGATGCCGGCCGCCGACATGCCTTCGACGATTCCCTGGAGAGTGACCGTCTTGCCCGTCCCGGTCGCGCCGGCGATCAGGCCGTGGCGATTGGCGCGCCCCAGCTCGAGCGCCTGCGGCTTGGTCCCGCCGACGCCGCTGCCAATGAAGATGTTCGTCGAGGGCTGGCTGGCCATTGGGTCGCGTCACTCCTTCGGCGTGAGCGCGAGCCTAAGCCGAAGGAGTAAGCATGAGCAAGTGCGCGGGCTTTTTGGCAGCAAGGCTGTGGCAGCCCTCTCCCCCACCCGGCCACCCATCTAGGATATTCTGCATGGGTGGCCGGGTGGGGGTGCGGGCTGGCACGTTCTTCGCAAAAACTAGCGCCCGCCGATGTCGATCCCGACGAATGCCTCGCGCGACGGGCCGCGCTTCACCAGCATCAGCACGCTGGTGCGCCCGGCGCTGCGCGCGGCCGCAACCGCGGCCAGCACCGCCTGCGGTGTCGTCACCGGCTGGCGATTGACCGAAATGATCAAATCGCCGCGGCGGATTCCCTTTTCGCCGGCGTCGCTCGACGGATCGACCGCGGTGACGACCACGCCGCGCGCGTCGGCGGGCAAGTTGACCGCCCGGCCAATCTGCGGAGTCAGCGCTTGCAACGACAAGCCGAGCGCGGTGCCCGGCGCGACCGGAGCTTCCTCGGTCATCGGCGGACCGTCCTCGACCCCCGCCTGACGTGCCAATTCCTCCTCGGTGGGACGCTGACCGACGGTGATCTGAACCGTCTGGCGGCGGCCGCTCCGGAGGATTTCCACCGGGACCCGCGTGCCGACCGGACTGTTGGCGACGAGGTAGCTGACCGTCTGATCCGGGTTCACTTCACGCCCGTTGACGCGGACGATAACGTCGCCCTGTTGCAGGCCGGCGCGAGCCGCCGGCTCTCCGGGCACGACCGACGTGACGATTTCGCCGCGATCCTTGGCGAGGCCGAGCGAGGCGGCCAGATCTTCCTCGTCGATCGCCTGCAGGCCAACGCCGAGATAGCCGCGCTGCGGACGCTGGCCGCGGCGCAGCGCCTCGATCACCGGTCTGGCAGCCTCGGCCGGAATGGCGAGGCCGATCCCGACGCTGGCCCCGGTCGGCGAGATCAGCGCATTGTTGATGCCGATGACATTGCCCATCATGTCGAACATCGGGCCGCCCGAATTGCCCATGTTGATGCTGGCGTCGGTCTGCAGATAGCGGTCGTAGGCGCCGACTCCGGTGATGCCGCGATGAAGCGCCGAGATGATCCCGGCCGTGACCGTCCCACCAAGCCCGTAAGGATTGCCGATCGCGATTATCCAGTCGCCGACGCGGACGCGGTTGCTGTCGCCCCAATTGACGAACGGAAAGTTCGACCCTTCGATCTTGAGCAAGGCGAGATCCGACGCCGGATCGCGGCCCACGATGCGCGCCGGAAATTCCTTGCGGTCGGCGAGGATGACCGTGACGCTGTCGACGGTGCCTTCACCGCTGGCGCTCTGAATGAGGTGATTATTCGTGACGATGTA
>JALYQH010000219.1 GCA_030855945.1 Pseudomonadota bacterium
ATCGTAGACCACGCTGTTCTCGAGCACTCGCTGGACGTAGCCACGGGTCTCCGTGAACGGAATGCGCTCGATCCACGCGACGATGTCACCGCCGGGCGCGCGTGGGTCGCCATAGGCGCGAACCCATTTGCGGACATTGCCGGCCCCGGCGTTGTAGCTTGCCACCGCCAGCGGATAATTGCCGTCCCACTGATTGACCAGCCGCTGGAAATAAGCGCTGCCGAGCGCGACATTGTAGCTCGGGTCCGAAGTCAGCTGGCCATAATCGTAGCTCAGCCCCATCTTGCCGGCTTGCTCGCGCGCGGTTCCCGGCATCAACTGCATTAGCCCGCGCGCGCCGGCATGCGACACCGCCGCGCGGTCGAACGAGGATTCCTGGCGAGTGATCCCGTGGACCAGCGACCACAAGCGGCCCGAGGGAACGCCGCGGGCATGAATCGGGAAGCCGGCGCGGGTGTAGAAAGCGGTGCCCGAATTGCGCGCCGAGCGGGCAGTCCAGACAGCCAGGTCCTGCCGCCCGATCGCGGTGGCAAGCTCGCTGGCGAGGGCGCGGTCGGAGGGAGTCTCGACCGCTTCAGACAATGCACGCACGAACAAGGTCTGGTCGGCGCGCTGGCCTTGCTGGCCGAGCAGGCGGATAGCGCGGACCATGCGCTTGTTCTGAAAGGCCTGGCGCTGCGCTGCGCTGACCGGCGGGGAGGCCGGAGGAACCGCGACCGCGCGCCCGAGCCGTTCGAGTGAGAGCTGGCCATAATAAAGCTCGGGCGTGGCTGCCGCGCGCTGGAAGTAAGCGGTCGCATCGGCCATTCTTCCGGCCTGCGCCGCCGCCCGCCCGGCCCAATACCAGCCCTTGGTCGCGACCTGGAGCGACCTGCCGCCGCTGGCGTAGCGGTCGAACAGCGAGATCGCATTGGCCGGCTGGCGAAGGGTCTGCAACGCGGTCGTGCCGGCCAGCCAGGTCAGCGTGGTATAGTCGTCGCGGACGCCATAGTCCTTGAGCGCGATCGGAGTGCCCGGCGCGAATGCATCATCGACCTGGCGGGCGATATTGTAGGCGGTGGAATATTGCCCGTCGGCGGCCGCACCCTTGGAAAGGATCACCAGCATTTCATAATAGCGCGCGGGGTCAGCCGGCTTGTGAACGAAATTATGCGGCCGCGCCGCAAGCTGGCGAGCGGCCTGCTCATTGCCGGTCTCACGCAGATAGCGCGTTCGGGCCATCCAAAGACCGGAGTCGGTTGCCAGCTGGCCGGACACGCGCGCGAACTGGGCCTCTGCGTCGGGCCTGCGGCTGCCCATGGCCATGCGCGCGGCGAAAGCGGCCCGCCGCGACGGAGTGGTCCAGCCGAACAGGCGCTGGGCGTTGGCGGGATCCTTGCCGAACAGCAGGGCATCGACCCGCTGGTCATAATCTGCAGCGGTGAACTGCGATCCGTAGCGCGCCAGGATCGCCTGCTCGTCATACGCCGGCAGGTCGTGCGAGCGCCACGCGCTTTTCGCTGCGGCAATCGCCTCGGCCGGCCTGCCGGTCGCGGCATGGGCCTCGGAAAGCCGCGCCCAGCCGTTCCCGCTGGCGGGTTCCTCGGTGCGGAAAAAGCCAAGCACGGAGGCGGGGTTCTCACCCGGGCGCATCGATTTCTCGGCGCTTCGCCGCAGGCCCGCCTCGCCCGGCCAGCCAGGACTGGTGGCGAGGAAATAGGCGTAATTGGCGAAGGGATAGCCCTCGCTCTGTCGAAGCCGCTTCCAGCTGACCAGCGCCTGGCCGACGTCGACCGCCGGCGCGGCCGCATAATTTTGATAGGCCGGGCGCTGCACGGCCGGCGCGAGCGGGTTGCGGCCGCCATAGGGTTGCACTTCAGCGCTTGCTGCGGTCGCGAGCAACACCGGAATGAATAGGGTCATACGTCTCATGCTGGACATCATGCCGTGCCGGTCCTTATCTGATGCTGAACAAACGCTTCGTCGCGAGCCTTGCCTCGACGATAAGTCCAAGTGAAGGTTAAAGAATATGTTTTTCGGGTCGATTCCGGCTCTGGTGACTCCGTTTGCGACAGGCCGTGTCGATGAAGCGGCGTATCGAGTCCTCGTCGAGTGGCAGATCGACGAGGGCAGCACGGCTTTGGTGCCGTGCGGAACGACGGGGGAGGGCGCCACTTTAACGGATGACGAGCATCGCCGGCTCATCGAAATCTGCGTCGAGACGGCGCGCGGTCGACTCCCGGTCATCGCCGGTTGCGGCTCGAACGATACGGCACATGCAATCGCGCTGACGAACAGTGCTAAGGCGGCGGGGGCCGATGCAGCGCTACATGTGCCGCCTTATTACAACCGTCCGAACCAGGAAGGGATTTACGCGCATTTGTCCGCGGTGGCCAACCTCGACTTCCCGATTGTCCTCTACAATGTGCCGTCACGGACGATCACCGACATCTCCGTCGAGACGATGGCGCGGCTGGCGCGGCTGCCGAGCGTGATCGCGGTCAAGGACGCCACCGGAAACCTCGCCCGAGTCTCGGCGCAGCGGCTGGCGTGCGGCGAGCAATTCATCCAGCTGTCGGGCAATGACGACATGGCATTGGGCTTCAACGCGATGGGCGGCGTGGGCTGCATCTCCGTCACCGCCAACGTCGCGCCACGCCTGTGCGCGGAATTCCAGGCGGCAATTCGCGAAGGGCGATGGGGCGAGGCGCTGGCACTCCAGGATCGGCTTTTCCCGCTCCACGCCGCTCTATTCACCGACGCCTCGCCGGGACCGGTGAAGTATGCGCTGTCGCGGGTTCGCCCGGACTTCCCGGCCGAACTCCGGCTGCCGCTGACCCAACCCTCAGCGGCAAGCAAGGCCGCGGTCGACGCTGCGCTCAGTCATGCGGGGCTCGTCCAGCGCTGATGGCCAAGCCGCTTACCGTCACCCAGTTCGACAAGGTCAAGGTCGTCGCCGAGAACCGGCGGGCGCGCTACGATTATTTCGTCGAGGACAAATATGAGGCGGGGATCGAACTCGTCGGCACGGAGGTGAAGGCGCTGCGTGGCGGCGAGGGCTCGATCGCGGAAAGCTATGCGATGGTCGAGGACGAGCAGGTGTTCCTCGTCAACTCGCACATCCCACAATATGGCAGCGGCGGTTACGTCAACCACGAGCCGCGGCGCAAACGGCGGCTGTTGATGCGAGCGCGCGAGATTGCCAAGCTGAACGGCGCGATCACGCGGCAGGGGCTGACGCTGATCCCGCTATCGCTCTATTTCAACGGCAAGGGCCGTGCCAAGATCGAGCTGGCTTTGGCACGGGGCAAGAAAGTTCATGACAAGCGCGAGACCATCAAGGAGCGCGACTGGAAGCGTGAGCAGGGCCGGGTCATGCGTGCGCGTGGCTAGGCGCGGCTTCTGGGAGCGGTTCATGGACCGCCACGCGCCGTCAAAGGACGAAGTGCTTGCAAGCCGGTGGATCAGGCCGCTCGGGCCGCGCGTGCGCCAGTCGGACCTCTGGCGCTTCACGCGCCGATCGGTCCCGCGCGGGGTATTTGCTGGGCTGTTCATCGGCATTTTCCTGATGATCCCGGGGCTGCAGATAGTCGGGGCGGCGCTGCTGTCCATCCCGATGCGCGCGAACATTCCGACCGCCGCGGCGATGACCTTCCTAAGCAACCCCGCGACCACGCCCTTCTTCCTGCTCGCCAGCCTCGATGTCGGCCGGAGGCTTGGCTTCAGCGCCGATCTCGCCACGTTCGAAGCGCTTCGCGCGCGCCATGCGGGGTTGGCAGAATGGATGTCGTGGCTATGGTCCGACGCCGCTCCGGCGGTGGTTACCGGGCTGCTTTTGATCGGGCTTGGCGTAGCGCTTGCCGGATATTTCGTGTCGCTCGTCGGATGGCGCTGGTGGATCGGGCGCAAATGGCGGCAGCGTCTGGGCCAAGCGCCCGCGCGCCGGGAATCATTATGAATTTTGGGAGATCGAAGATGAAACGCTTGATGATTTGCCTTGCCGCGAGCACCGCGCTCGCCGCTTGCACCACCGTCCCGGCGAGCGATCCCGTGCTTGTGCCGGTCGCCGCCGTGCCCGAACCGATGCCGGAGCCCGAACCCGCGCCGGTGGCGCAAGCCGCCGCGGCCGAGCTTGGCACTTACGGTTTCGACACCGCCGGCATGGATACGTCCGTCCTGCCCGGGAATAATTTCTACGAATTTGCCAATGGCACTTGGGCGAAGAACACGCAGATCCCGGCCGATAAGTCCAATTATGGCATGTTCACCCGGCTCGACGATATTTCGCGCGAGCGGACTCGGGTGATCATCGAGGAACAGGCCAAGGATCCGGCGAGCAAGATCGGTATCGCCTACAACAGCTTCCTCGACGCCGCCGCGATCGAGGCCAAGGGCCTTGCGCCGTTCCAGCCGTGGCTGAGCGACATCAAGGCGATCGGGTCCAAGGCCGAATATGCCGCGGTTGCGGCAAGGGCGGACCGAATGGGTATCGGCAGTCCGATCGGTCTCTACATCGGCCAGGACGACAAGAGCCCCGATCGGTACATCGCGACGGTCTTTCAGGGCGGAATCGGGCTTCCCGACCGCGACTATTATCTCGCCGCCGACCCTAAGATGGCCGAAATCCGCGGGAAGTATCTGACGCACCTGACCAATGTTCTGACCCTCGCCGGAGAGCCAAACGCGGCCGCGCGGGCCAAAGCCATCGTCGACTTCGAGACCAAGATCGCGCGGGCGCACTGGAACCGGGTCGACAGCCGCGATGCCACGAAGACCTATAATTTGAAGACCCGCGATCAGTTCGTGGCGATGACCAGGGGATATGACCTGAACGCCTTCCTCCAGGGCATCGGGCTCGGCAGTGCCCGGGAAGTGATTGTTGCGCAGCCGAGCGCGGTCACCGCGATCGCCGGACTGATCGGCTCCGCGCCGCTCGCCGTGCTCAAGGATCAGCTGCTGGTCCGCTCGCTCGACAATTATTCGGCCTACCTTCCCGCCGCCTTCGACAAGGAGCAGTTCGCTTTCTACGGCACGACGCTTTCGGGAACGCCCGAGCAGGAAGCGCGGTGGAAGCGTGCGGTGAGCTTCACCGTCGGAGCGCTCGCGGACGACGTCAGCAAGCTCTACGTCGACCGCCATTTCCCGCCCGAGACGAAGGCCGCGGCCGACGCCTTGGTCAAGAACGTCGTCCAGGCAATGGGCCGCCGGATCGACACGCTCGCCTGGATGGCGCCCGAAACCAAGGTTCGTGCTCGCGCCAAGCTTGCCAACTTCACCACCAAGATCGGCTACCCCGACCGCTGGCAGGAGTATTCGAC
>JALYQH010000224.1 GCA_030855945.1 Pseudomonadota bacterium
ACGGTGCGTCCGTAGCCGACGACACGCGGCTGAGGGCGATGCTTCCGACTGTGCTCGAACTGGCTGACAAGGGCGCGCTAGTGTTGCTGCTGTCGCACTTTGGGCGCCCCAAGGGCCGCTCGCGCCCGGACATGTCGACCGCGCAGCTGGTGCGCCCGCTGACCATGCTCACCGGCCGATCGGTGCGGTTCATCGAGGATTGCCAGGGACCCGAGGCCGAGCGTGGGATCATGACCATGCTGCCGGGCAACATCGGCATTCTCGAAAACACCCGTTTCCACCTCGGCGAAGAGCAAAATGATCCAGAGCTGGCGCGCGGAATGGCGGCGCTCGGCGACTTGTACGTCAACGACGCTTTCTCGACCGCGCACCGCGCCCACGCCTCCACCGAGGGCATCGCGCATGTGCTGCCGAGCTATGCCGGTCGGGCGATGGAGGCCGAGTTGAAAGCGCTCGAGAAAGCGCTCGGAAACCCCGTACGTCCCGTCGCGGCGGTGGTCGGCGGGGCCAAGGTCTCGACCAAGCTCGCCGTGCTCGGTCACCTCGTGTCGAAGGTCGATCATCTGATCATTGGCGGCGGAATGGCCAACACCTTCCTTGCGGCGCGGGGAGTAAATGTCGGCAAGAGCCTGTGCGAGCATGAGCTAGTCGGCGAGGCCGAGGCGATCTTCGAACGCGCCGAGGGCGCGGGCTGCACGATCCATCTGCCCTACGACGTCGTGGTGGCGAAGGAATTCATGCCGAATCCGCCCAGCGTACGCACGTGCAACGTCCATGAGGTCGAGGCCGACGAGATGATTCTCGACATTGGCCCGGCGGCGGTTGAGGCATTGGGCGACGCGATCAAGAATTGCCGGACGTTGGTATGGAACGGGCCGCTGGGCGCGTTCGAGACCCCGCCGTTCGACGCCGCGACCGTTGCGCTGGCGCGGATCGCTGCGGCGCTGACCCAGGACGGCAGCCTGGTTTCGGTAGCCGGGGGTGGGGATACCGTGGCTGCGTTGAACCACGCCGGGGTGGCCAAGGACTTCAGCTTCGTCTCGACTGCTGGCGGCGCCTTTCTCGAATGGATGGAAGGCCGCGAATTGCCAGGTGTCGCGGCGCTCCGACGTTGAACGCGCGGCGCGATTTCGCGCAGCGCGGGCTGGAAGCGCTGCGCCGCGGCGATCCTGACGCCCTCGACTTGCTCGATCGCGCGCTCGAACTGACGCCAAGCGATCCACAATTGCTGATTGCCCAGGCAGAGGCAGGGGTTGCGGCCGCGATTGCCGACCCGCTGCGCAAGCTCGAAACGGCGGTTGCGACCAACCCCGATTGGGTCGAGGGGCACGCGCTGTTGTCCGGCCTGCGTTTCGAGTTAGGCGAGACGAGCCGCTTCGCTGCCAGCTTCGAGGATGCACTCCGCCGCAGTCCCGCCGACAACGCCTTGTGGAACGGCTATATTAATACGCTCGTCGGGGCGGGGGACCCGCTTGCGGCGGCCAATGCCGCACGGGCGGCGGGGCGCAGTTCGACGTTCCGGTCCTGAAACTGATCGAAGCCAATCATGCTGGGTCGGCTGGAGAGATTGAACGCGCTGGGGTGCTCCTTGGCGAAGTCGCCGACGACCATCCTGACAAGGGCGACGTAGCCGCGCGGCACTGCATCAGAACGGGAAATTTCGAGCGCGCGCTGTGGTGGCTCGACGCGTTGCGGGCCCGCGACCCGGCCGACCTCTCGCGCTGGTCGCTCACCGAATTGCTATGGCGCAAGACGGGTGACGCACGGGCCGAGTGGCTCTCGATTCGATCCGGTCTTGTCGCCGCTGCTCCGCTCGGGCTGCACGCTGATGAGCTCGATGCGCTCGCCGAATTGCTTCGCTCGCTCCATCGGACGAGCGGCCGGCCGATCGGGCAAAGCGCGCGTGGAGGGACTCAGACCCGCGGCGCACTGTTCGATCGCGATGACGCGCTGATCGGGCAGCTTCGCAACCGCATCCAGAGCGCGCTCGACACATATCGCGCCGCACTCCCCGCCGCCGATGCGTCGCATCCCCTGCTCGCCCACCGCGATCGGCGGTTGAAGGCGGCGGGCGGCTGGTCGATTCGACTGACCGCGTCGGGCTTCCATGTGGCCCATCTTCACTCATCAGGGCTGGTCAGTAGTGCCTGCTCTATCGTCGCCCCCCCCCATCGACCACGCCCAGAGCGAGGGGTATCTCGAGCTAGGCCGCCCCCCTGAGGATTTGTTGCTCGAGTTGGAGCCGATCGCCGCGATCGCGCCCGCGCCGGGGACACTCGTGCTGTTTCCGAGTTTCCTCTACCACGGCACTCGCCCGTTCCCGGCGGGCGAACGGCTTTCGGTTGCGTTCGATGCGCGCTGACCGGCTGCGTTGCGCCTTGAGCCGCCCCTGTCTAACAGGCCCGCCTGATCATATCTCCTGACGAGGATTTGCCGATGCAAGACCCCAAAATGACTGCGCAGATAGAAGCGGGCGGCGGTTTCATCGCCGCGCTCGACCAGAGCGGCGGGTCGAGCCCTGGCGCGCTCAAGGCCTATGGCATCAGCGACGAAGCCTTTGCCAGTGACGAGGAGATGTTCGCGCTGATTCACGCCATGCGCAGCCGGATCATCACTTCGCCCTGCTTCAACGGCGCCAAGGTCATCGGCGCGATCCTCTTCGAGCGGACGATGGATGGCGACGCCGATGGCAAGCCAGTGCCCGATTTGCTCAAGGAACGCGGGGTCGTGCCGTTCCTCAAGGTCGATCAGGGGCTCGAGGAAGAGGCCGACGGGGTCAGACTGATGAAACCGATGCCGGGTCTCGAGGCGTTGCTCGACCGCGGGGTCGCCAAGGGCATGTTCGGGACCAAGATGCGCTCGCTGATCGAGCGCGCCGATCCACGCGGGATCGCGGCGATCGTAAAGCAGCAGTTCGAGGTTGCCGAGCGGATCGCGGCCAAGGGGCTGATGCCGATCATCGAGCCCGAAGTGTCGATCAAGAGCCCCGACCGCGATGCCGCCGACCGGATCCTCCTGTCCGAACTGACGAAGGCGCTCGATGCGCTCCCCGAAGGCCGGCAGGTCATGCTCAAGCTCACCCTTCCGGCCGAAGCCGATTTGTTTGCGCCGCTGGTCGACCACCCGCGCGTTCTGCGCGTGGTCGCTCTGTCGGGTGGATTCAGCCGCTCCGAAGCGTGCGAGCAACTGTCCCGCAATCGCGGCATGATCGCGAGCTTCTCTCGCGCCTTGCTGTCCGACCTGCGCCACGAGATGGACGAGGACGAATTCGACCGCTCATTGGCCGGAGCGATCGACGAGATTCGGGCGGCTTCGATCGCGTAGAAAGGCTATGAGGGCGGATGAACGACGATAGCGATTATGTGGATGAGGTCGACCTGACCGCCTTCGCAGCGCCCCCGCGCCGCGATCCGTGCCAGCTTTACCTGATCAGTCCGCAGGCGGTTGGCGGGACCTTTCCCGACCAGCTCAAGGCGGCGCTGGCGGGCGGGCCGGTCGCTGCGTTCCAGTTGCGTGTCAAGGACACCGACCCGCACGAACTCGCCCGTCTCGCCGAGCCGCTGCAGCGGATCTGCGGCGACGCCGACGTGTCGTTCATCGTCAACGACAGCGTCAGCCTCGCCAAGCGGCTCGGGGCGGACGGCGTTCATCTCGGCCAGTCCGACGGCGACCCGCGCGAGGCGCGCTCCATTCTCGGCCCGTCGGTGCAGATCGGCGTGACCTGCCACGACAGCCGCCATCTGGCGATGGAAGCAGGGGAGAAAGGGGCCGACTATGTCGCTTTTGGCGCTTTCTACGAGACCACGACCAAGCCCAGCGACTATCGACCCCAGCCGCAATTGCTGAGCTGGTGGGCAAGCCTGTTCGAAGTGCCGTGCGTCGCGATCGGCGGGATCACCCCGCTCAATGCCGCGCCGCTGGTCGCCGCGGGGGCCGATTTCATCGCCGTGTGCCAGGCGGTGTGGGGCAGCGGCGATCCGGCCAGCGAAGTCGCCAAGTTCGAAGCGCTGTCCGCGTCCTGACGATATTGGATCGTTACGGGTGGATGATCGTTCGACTGGCAAACCCCGAATGTTCGGGCGAAATCCTGTCGGAGATATTTCCATGCGTCGCACTGCCCTCCTCTTCGCCACTTTGACCTTGCCGCTGGCGGCCTGCACCTTCACCGAGGCCGAAGATAATGCGGCAGCACCGGCGGAGACCGCGACGGCGGCTCCTTCGGCTGACTTGATGGCGTCGAACGACCAGCAGGCTGGCCCGGCCGAGGACAAGGCGCGGCCTTTGATGCAGGCGCAGGTCGTGCTCGACCGGCTAGGCTTTACGCCGGGCGTGGTCGACGGGAAGATGGGCCTGTCGACGGTCAATGCGATCAAGGGTTTCCAGGAAGCGAAGGGCCTCCAGATCAGCGGCGAGTTCGACGACCCGACGAAGCAGGCACTGGCGCAGTGGAACCGCATTCCTGCGACGCGTGTCGTGACGGTTTCGCCCGAATTTGCGAACGACGACTATGTCGACGTTCCGGAGGATCGCAAGGAGCAAGCCGGGATGGATCGGCTCGGTTATGAATCGCTCGCCGAAAAACTGGCGGAGCGCTTTCACACGACCCAAGAAGTGCTTGCCGAACTCAATCCGGAACTGACCGGGGCTGGCGCGGCACCCGCCGCCGCCGATGCTGAGAGTGGCAATTTGTCGGAAGAGGCAAGCACGGTGGCACCGGCAATCGCCTACCGCGCCGGAATGCAGCTGCGCGTTCCCAACGTCGGTGCCGATCGGTTTAACCCATCCGCGGTCAAGGATGAGAAATGGGGCTCGACCCTGCGCATGCTTGGAGTGGGCACGGAGCAGCCAACTGCGGCGAAGGTGGTCGTCGACAAGTCGGATCAGGTTCTGCGAGTACTCGACGATCAAGGCAAATTGATCGCGCAGTTCACTGCGACCATGGGATCGAGCCAGTTTCCGCTTCCGCTCGGCACCTGGAAAATTCAGGGTACCGCGCATAATCCGACGTGGCAATACGATCCCGAGCTGCTGGTCGGCGCCGACAAGTCGGATCCGAAGCTGGAAATTCCGGCCGGGCCGAATAATCCGGTTGGCGTCGTCTGGATGGACCTGTCGAAGGAGCATTACGGAATTCACGGCACGAGCGAACCGAGTCGCATCGGGCGCGCGGAATCCAGCGGCTGCGTCCGCCTGACCAATTGGGATGCGGCGCGCTTGGCGCAGATGCTCAAGCCGGGTACCCAGGCCGTGTTCAAAGCGTAGGGGACAACTTCGTGCGGACCGTCGGAACGGCCATTGTCACCGCGATTCTGGTGAGCGCCTTCTGGTTGTTCTGGTTCGGCTTCACGAGCGGCGGCAAGCCCTCCGAAGTCACCACCTCAGGCGACAAGGTGGTGATCAACCCCGAAGGCGGGCCGCCGGTCGCGGTCGCCGAGGGAGTGACGGTCGGCCCGGCCGGGCTCGCCATCCCGGTGGTCGGCGTCAAGCCGGGCGAACTGGTCGATACCTTTACGCAGGCGCGCGCCGGCGGAGCCCGGGTCCATGATGCGCTCGACATCATGGCTTCGACCGGAACACCAGTCGTGGCGGCGGCGCCGGGCACGGTCGAGAAGCTTTATTTCTCGCACGGCGGCGGCGGGACCAGCGCTTATGTCCGCTCGCCCGACGGGCGGTGGAATTATTATTACGCCCACCTGAGCGCTTACGCGCCCGGCTTGCGCGAGGGCCAGCGGCTGCGGCGCGGCGCGCCGGTCGGCTATGTCGGGTTCAGCGGCAACGCCAACCCGGCCGGTCCGCATCTTCATTTCGCGATCAACCGAATGGGGCCGGGCGAGAAATGGCATCAGGGGACGCCGGTCAATCCCTACCCGCTGCTTGCCGGAAAGAGCGTTGCACGCTAGGGCGCGCTTCTGATTGAAGGGCTCCGCGAGCGGGACCCTTCCCGGCTCTTTTTCACCGTATAAGCATATAGGCGGTCCCCATGAAGATCAGCGGCGTCACCATTCGTCCCGGCAACATCATCGAATATGAAGGCGGCATTTGGCGCGCGGTCAAAATCCAGCACACCCAGCCCGGGAAGGGCGGCGCCTATATGCAGGTCGAGCTGAAGAACCTCGTCGACGGCCGCAAGAATAATGTCCGCTTCCGCTCGGCGGAGACGGTCGAGCGGGTCCGCCTCGACACCAAGGATTTCCAATTCCTGTTCAAGGACGGCGATGCGCTGACCTTCATGGACAAGGACAATTACGAGCAGATCACGCTCGATGCGGGCATCCTCGGCGACGCGGCGGCCTTCCTCCAGGATGGCATGGACGTGGTGCTCGAGCTGTGGGACGAACGGCCGATCTCGGTGCAATTGCCCGACACGATCGAGGCGATGATCGTCGAGGCTGACGCTGTGGTGAAGGGCCAGACGGCAAGCTCGAGCTACAAGCCCGCGATGCTGGAGAACGGCGTCCGGGTGATGGTCCCGCCGCACATCGGCGCGGGAACGCGGATCGTGGTCGACGTCTACGAGCAGACCTATGTGAAGCGCGCCGACTAATGGTTTCCCACTCTGGGCTCATCACCGTCATGCAGCGCGCCGCGCGCAAGGCGGCGCCGCGCCTGCGCCGGGATTTCGGCGAGGTCGAGCAGCTCCAGGTCAGCCGCAAGGGCCCGGCCGATTTCGTCTCGATGGCCGACAAGCGCGCCGAACAGACGCTGATCGAGGAGCTTCGCGCGGCTCGGCCCGACTGGGGCATCCTGACCGAGGAATCGGGCGAACTTTACCCCAACCCCGACAAGCCCCGCTGGGTTGTCGACCCGCTCGACGGCACCACTAACTTCCTCCACGGCGTGCCGCATTTCGCCATGTCGATCGCGGTCGAGGAAAAGAAATATGACGGCAGCAGCGAGATCACCCACGGCCTAGTCTACCAGCCGCTGACTGACGAAAGCTTCTGGGCCGAGAAAGGCCGCGGCGCCTGGCTCAGCGACCGCCGCCTGCGGGTCTCGGCGCGGCGCCACCTCGACGATGCGCTGATCGGCACCGGCCTGCCCCACTTCGGGCGCGGCGATGTCGCCACATGGTCGCGGATTTACGGCGCGATCGCTCCCGAAGTGTGCGGCATCCGCCGGATGGGCGCGGCGAGCCTCGACTTTGCTTGGGTCGCGGCCGGGCGGTTCGACGGCTTCTGGGAGGACGACCTCGACATTTGGGACAGCGCCGCGGGCGTAATCCTGGTCAAGGAAGCAGGCGGCTTCGTCAGCGATTATCGCGGCCAGGACCGGATGTTCGAACGGCGCGAATATCTCGCCGCCAGCGGCGAATTACACTCGCGGCTGCACAAGCTGCTCGGCAACGCACTGCGCTAGGCTAAAAAGGCCTTCCCAACCGCGTTCAACTGGTTGCGGGGGCGGGGCCGCTGTCCTAAAGCGCCGCCACTGTTCGCCTCACTCGGGAGCTTCCCTTGGCAAGCGTTGCCGCCGGTTACCTGCCGATCCTGCTGTTCCTCGGCGTCGCGCTGGCGCTATCGGGGGCGTTCGTGCTGTTGCCGATTCTCGTCAGCCGCCTCACCGGCACTCATCAGCCGAATGCCGAAAAGCTCAGCGAATATGAGTGCGGCTTTCCCGCCTTCGAGGACAGCCGCGCGCAATTTGACGTGCGCTTCTACCTCGTCGCGATTTTGTTCATCGTGTTCGACCTCGAAGCCGCCTTCCTCTTCCCTTGGGCCGTTAGCCTGATGGGCACGGGCTGGGCCGGGTGGACGGCAATGATGATTTTCCTCGGCGAACTGGCGCTCGGCCTCGCTTATGCGTGGAAGAAGGGGGCGCTTGAATGGGAGTGATACTCGACCCTGACGTCAACCCGCACCCGACCGAGGAGGAAATCGCGCGCGCCGCGGGCCTCGTGCCGGGAAGCGCCGACGAGGCCAAGTTCCTCGCGATGCGTCAGGAGCTGGACGAAAAGGGCTTCCTCGTCGCCAGCCTCGACGACCTCGTCACCTGGGCGCGGACCGGCTCCTTGTGGTGGATGACGTTCGGTCTCGCTTGCTGCGCGGTCGAGATGATCCATGTCAATATGCCGCGCTATGACCTTGAAAGATTTGGCGTTGCTCCGCGCGCAAGTCCCCGCCAGTCGGACGTGATGATCGTCGCCGGCACGCTGTGCAACAAGATGGCTCCCGCGCTGCGCAAGGTCTACGACCAGATGTCGGAGCCCAAATACGTCATCTCGATGGGCAGCTGCGCCAACGGCGGCGGCTACTATCATTACAGCTATTCGGTGGTGCGCGGCTGCGACCGCATCGTGCCGGTCGACATCTACGTTCCGGGCTGCCCGCCGACCGCAGAGGCGCTGCTTTACGGGATCATGCAGCTCCAGCGCAAAATCCGCCGCACCGGGACAATCGACCGGTGAACCATTTGCCACGGATCAAGGAGCGCGAGGGGATCGCGGATACGCTGAAGGCCGCGCTCGGCCCGGCCTATGTCGCGCACAAGGACCTTGTCGGCGAGCTGACCTTGACCGTCGCCCGCGAGGCGATCGTCGAGGCGTGCCGCATCGCCCGCGACCAGTTCGGTTATCAGCAGCTGATGGAAATAGCCGCCGCCGATTACCCGGAGCGGCCCGACCGATTCGAGGTCAATTACCACTTGCTGTCGTTGACCGAGAACCACCGCATCCGCCTCAAGC
>JALYQH010000227.1 GCA_030855945.1 Pseudomonadota bacterium
GCGCCGAGCAGCCCGGTGCCGACCACCGCTCCGGCGGTGTAAGCGAGCGCGTCGCGGCGCGCGTGGCGTTCCCCGCCGCCGGATCTCGCGAGGTGAAGCGCTTTAAGCGCGAGGATCGGAAACACGCACGGCATCAAGTTGAGCAGCAGCCCGCCAGCGAGCGCGCCGAGCACGGCGAGCAGGATCGCATCATATCCGAGCGCGCCGACTGGACGGCCGCCGTCGGGGACCGGGCCGGGCAGCGCGCCGATCTCGAGCCCGCGCCCGTCGCCGAGCGCTAGCACTCCCGACAGCGCCGTCGGCTCGCCGTCGCGGCGGGCAAGGCTGGCGATCAGCGTGTCGCCGTCCCGGCGAAACGCCTGCGGAGCGGCATAATCGATCGGCCCGTCCTCGGCGGGAAAGAAATAGGGTTCGCCGAGCGTGACGCTGGCGGGGAGCGGAATGGCAAACTCGATACGGTCGTCCTCGATCGCAAACCGCGCCGGGCTGGCGAGCGGGCGCGGCAAAGCGCGGCGCCATTCGTCGAAGCGCGTGTCGCGCGCGGCGGCCCCGCCGATCGGGAGGTCGAGCGCAAACTCGCCCTTTTCCGGCACGCAAATCTTGTCGGTGCAGGCGAGCCATTGCGCGCTGGCGCGGATCGGCAGAAGGCCGCGCGCGTCGGCCGGGACCTTGAGCCGCACGAGGATCGAATGGTCGCGCTCATAGACGTAATTCATGATGCCCGCGACGATCAGCCGCTGCGGAGCCGGGTAGCGTAGCGGGCCGAGAGTTGCCCCGGCGGGCAGGTCCCACTCGATCCGCATCGGCAGGCCGGCATCGCCGGGGTTCTTCCAATAGCCGTGCCATCCGGGCGCGGTGTGCATGGCGATCGCCAGTTCGACTTCGCCGCCGGGAAGCACCGGGCCCTCTGCCACGAGCTCGGGCACGATCGCATTGGGGCGCTGAAGAAGCTGGGCGGCGGCGGGCGCGGCGATGAGCGCGAGGATTAGGAGGAGCAGGCGGAGCACGGGTCAGCGCTACAGTGGTTATGCCCGCATGAAAATGATCCGCTCATCCTGAGTAGCCATTGAGCTTGTCGAAGTGGCGTATCGAAGGATCCTTCGATACGGGCCTTCGACTTCGCTCAGTCCCTACTCAGATGAGCGGGGATGGGTCAATCCAAGTTGGGCCTGAGCCACCTCGTCGCCGTCTCCAGGTCCACCCCGCGCCGCTCGGCATAATCGGCGAGCTGGTCGGGGCCGATGCGGGCTACCCCGAAATAGCTGCTGTCGGGATGGGCGAAGTAGAAGCCGGAGACCGCCGAGGTCGGCCACATCGCGTAATTTTCGGTCAGCGTGATCCCGGCCGGCGCGTCGCCGAGCAGGGCGAACAGGATCGGCTTGAGGCTGTGATCGGGGCACGCCGGATAGCCAGGCGCGGGGCGGATGCCGCGGTAGGATTCGCGGATCAGTTCCTCGTTCGACAGCGCTTCGTGCGGCGCATAGGCCCACAAATGCGTGCGGACATGCGCGTGGAGCCGCTCGGCCAGCGCCTCGGCCAGCCGGTCGGCGAGCGCTTTGAGCAAGATATCGCTATAGTCGTCATGGTCGGCCTTGAACCGCTCGAGGTGCGGCTCGAGCCCGTGGATCGCGACCGCGAAACCGCCGAGCCAATCCTCCTCGTTCGGGGCGATGAAATCGGCGAGGCACATATTCGGGCGGCCGGCGCGCTTCTTGACCTGCTGGCGGAGAAACGGAAGGCGGGTCCGCTCCTCGTCGAGCACGATTACATCGTCGCCCTCGCGGCGCACCGGCCACAGCCCGACCGAGCCCTTGGCCGTCAGCCATTTTTCGGCGACGATTTTCGCGAGCATCGCCTGCGCGTCAGCGAACAAGGCGCGCGCCGGCTCGCCGACGACGGCGTCATCGAGGATCGAGGGGTAAGTGCCGTGAAGCTCCCACGCGCGGAAGAAGGGGGTCCAATCGATCGTCGGGACCAAATCGTCGAGCGGCCAATCGTCGAAGGCGTGGCTGCCGGGATGCGCCGGACGCGGGCTCGGGCCCTGCTCAGGCGGGACGAACCCGTTGGCCCGCGCCTCGATCAATGGCGACAGGTCGTTGTGGCCGCGATTGGCGCGGCTTTCGCGCAGCGCGCGATAATCGTTGGCGGTGCGATGGAGCAATTCGTCGCGCGACGGGCCGTCGCTGACCAGCGCACTGGCGACCCCGACCGCGCGGCTCGCATCGAGGACGTGGATCACCGTTCCCGAAAAGGCCGGCGCGATGCGCAGCGCGGTGTGCGCTCGGCTCGTCGTGGCGCCGCCGATCAGCAGCGGCAGGTCGACCTTGGCGCGCTCCATCTCGCTCGCCACGGTGACCATTTCATCGAGCGAAGGGGTGATCAGGCCGCTGAGGCCGATCATCGCCGCATCATGCTCCTTGGCGGCCTCGAGGATCTTCGGCCACGGGACCATCACGCCGAGGTCGATGACGTCGAATCCGTTGCACTGGAGCACAACGCCGACGATGTTCTTGCCGATGTCGTGGACGTCGCCCTTGACCGTGGCCATGACGACCCGGCCCTTCGACGTATCGGCGCCGGGGGCTTTCTCGGCCTCGATATAGGGCAGCAGATGCGCCACGGCTTTCTTCATCACCCGCGCCGACTTGACCACTTGGGGCAGGAACATCTTGCCCGACCCGAACAGGTCGCCGACGAGATTCATGCCCTGCATCAGCGGGCCTTCGATGACCTCGATCGGCCGCGCGAACAGGGTCCGCGCTTCCTCGGTATCCGCCACGATGTCGGCGTCGATGCCCTTGACCAGGGCGTGGGCGAGCCGTTCCTTGACCGGCCAGCCGCGCCATTCGGCGGCGTGCTTTTCGGCGACCGGGTCGGTGCCGCGATAGCGTTCGGCGAGCGTGATCAGCCGCTCGGTCGCGTCGCCGCCCTCATTCGGCAGCCGGTCCCAGATGACGTCCTCGCACGCTTCGCGCAGTTCGGGGTCGATCGCGTCGTAGACGTCGAGCTGGCCGGCGTTGACGATCGCCATGTCGAGCCCCGCGGGAATGGCGTGGAACAGGAACACCGAATGCATCGCGCGGCGCACGGGCTCATTGCCGCGGAACGAGAAACTCAAATTCGACAGGCCGCCCGAGATGTGGGCATGGGGGCAGCGGACGCGGATTTCGCGACACGCCTCGATGAAATCGATCGCATAGCGGCGATGCTCGTCGATGCCGGTGGCGATCGCGAAAATGTTGGGGTCGAAGATGATGTCCTCGGCGGGAAAGCCGGAAGCGACCAGCAGGTCATAGGCGCGCGAGCAAATCTCGACCTTGCGTTCCTTGGTGTCGGCCTGGCCGGTCTCATCGAACGCCATCACCACTACGGCGGCGCCATAGCTGCGGACTTTGGCGGCAACCTCCAGGAATGGCCCCTCGCCTTCTTTCAAACTGATCGAATTGACGATCGGCTTGCCCGACACGCATTTGAGGCCGGCCTCGATCACGGTCCACTTGGACGAATCGATCATCACGGGCACGCGGGCGATGTCGGGCTCGGCGGCGAGGCGTTTCAGATAGGTCGCCATCGCCTCCTCGCCGTCGAGCAGCGCCTCGTCCATGTTGACGTCGATAATCTGCGCGCCATTCTCGACCTGGTCGCGCGCGACCTCGACCGCGGCGTCATAGTCGCCCGCGAGAATCAATTTCTTGAACCGGGCCGAGCCGGTGACATTGGTGCGCTCGCCGATGTTGACGAAGCGCGCGGCGCTTTCATTAGGGGGGGCGGCCCCAGTGTCATCGGTCATGCGGCGAGAATCATCGGTTCCAGCCCGGCGAGCACGGTCCGGGTCGGGGCGGCGGGAAGCGCGCGCGGGGCACGACCGCGCGCTGCTTCGGCGATGGCGGCGATGTGGTCGGGGGTGGTGCCGCAGCAGCCGCCGACAATGTTAACCAGCCCGTCGTCGAACCATTCGGCGACTTGGGCGGCGGTGTCCTCGGCAGCCTCGTCATACTCGCCGAGGTCGTTGGGCAGGCCGGCGTTGGGATAGGCCATCACCAGCGTTTCGGCCTGGCCGGCGAGCGCGGCGAGCTGGGGGCGCAATTGGGCGGCCCCGAAAGAACAGTTGAGCCCGATCGTCAGCGGACGCGCATGGCGCACGCTCGCCCAGAACGCCTCGACGGTATGACCCGAGAGGTTGCGGCCGCTGAGGTCGGTCAGGGTCATCGAGATCATCATCGGCAGCTCGCACCCAAGCGCTTGCTCGGCCTCGAGCGCGGCCATGATCGCCGCCTTACAGTTCAATGTGTCGAACACCGTCTCGATCAGCACCGTGTCGACCCCGCCCTCGACCAGCGCGTCGATCTGCTCGCGGTAGACCTGCTTGACCGTGTCGAAATCGACCTCGCGGAAACCGGGGTCGTTGACTTGCGGCGACAACGACAGCGTCTTGTTGGTCGGCCCGATCGCGCCGGCGACCCAGCGCGGCTTGCCGTCGGCGGCGACGGCTTCGTCCACCACTTCGCGAATGATCCGCGCGGCGGCGCGGTTGATGTCGCCGACCAGGCTTTCGGCGCCATAATCGGCCTGGCTGATGCGGGTCGCGTTGAAGCTGTTGGTGGCGAGGATGTCGGCGCCGGCGGCAACGAACCGGCGCGCGATTCCGGCGACGATTTCGGGCCGCGTGAGGTTGAGCAAATCATTATTGCCGCGCTGGTCGTGATTCAGCGACAGCTCGCCGCGATAATCGGCCTCGGCCAGCCGCTCGGCCTGGATCTGCGTGCCGTAGGCGCCGTCCTTGATCAGGATGCGATGCGCTGCGGCGGCGCGGATGGCGGAGGCAACCTGTCCTGAGCCGGTCGAAAGGGTCATGAGGCTCTTACTCCGAGCAAATGGCAGATGGCATAGGCGAGCTCCGCGCGGTTCAATGTGTAGAAATGAAACTGCCGCACACCGCCGGCGTAAAGCTGGCCGCACAGCTCGCCGGCGACGGTCGCCGCGACCAATGTCCGCGCGGCGGGGAGCTCGTCGAGCCCCTCGAACAGCCGGTCCATCCAGTCCGGTATGGAGGCGCCGCACTGCCCGGCGAACTTGCGCGTCTGGGCGACGTTGCTGACCGGCAGGATCCCGGGGACGATCTCGATATCGACGCCACGCGCGGCGACCTTGTCCTGGAAGCGGAAGAAATTGTCGGCGGAAAAGAAGAATTGGCTGATCGCGCGGTCGGCGCCGGCGTCGATCTTGCGGAGAAGATTGTCGAGACAGCCGTCCGGACAGTCGCTGTCGGGATGAACCTCGGGATAGGCAGCGACCGAAATTTCGAACGGCGCGACCGTCTTGAGCCCAGCGACCAGCTCGGCGGCATTGGCATAGCCGTCGGGGTGCGGCGCATAGGGCTGGCCCGGCACCGGCGGGTCTCCGCGCAGCGCGACGATGTGGCGCACGCCGGCAGCCCAATATTCACGCGCGATGTCGTCGATCTCGCCGCGGCTCGCGCCGACACAGGTGAGATGCGCGGCCGGAGTAAGGTCGGTCTCGCGCACGATGCGCTCGACGGTGGCGTGGGTCCGCTCGCGGGTCGACCCGCCGGCGCCGTAAGTAACCGATACGAACCGCGGGTGGAGCGGGGCGAGCGTCTCGATCGACTGCCACAGCGTCTCCGCCATCGCGTCGGACTTGGGCGGGAAGAATTCGAAGCTGACCTGAATGTCGCCGCGCGCCTCGGCGAACAGCGGCGGTCGGCCGCCCAGGCCGGTTTCCCGATTCATGCTGCCCTCCGCTGCCGTTGCTGCCCGCCGGCCTTGCGGGCAAGCCACAGCGACACGGTAAGCTCGCCGCCGGCGAGATGCTGACTGGCTTCGGCGGTCAGGCCGGCGCCCTCGAACCAGCCGCTGATCGCCGGATCGGCAAATCCCAGCCGCTGGTGGGCGTCGGTATCGCGCAATTCCTCGCGGTCGTGCGGCGCGAAATCGACGATCAGCAGGCGGCCGCCGGGGCCAAGCAGCCGACCGGCCTCGGCGATGGCGTGGGCCGGGGCCTGGGCATAATGAAGCACCTGGTGAAGAATCACGACGTCGGCCGAAGCATCGGGCAGCGGCAGCGCATACATGTCTCCCTGGCGCAGGCTCGCACCGCGAATCCCGCTCGCCTCGAGCTTGACCCGCGCCAGCCGCAGCATTTCCGACGAGCGGTCGATGCCGATCGCGCTGTCCGCAAGCGGACCGAACAATTCGAGCATCCGCCCGGTGCCGGTGCCGATGTCGACAAGCCGGCCGAGCGGCTCGTCGCCAAGCGCGGAGGCGATCGCCAGCTCGACCTCGCATTCGGCGACGTGGAGCGAGCGGATACTGTCCCAAATTTCGGCATGAGACGCGAAGTAGCGCGCGGCGGCCTCGGCGCGGTCGGCGCGAACCGCCTCGAGCCGGGCGCTGTCCCCGTCGAGCAGGCCGCGCGCGTCGGGCGAGGCCCATTCCGCGATCGTCGCGAACAATGACTCGGCGCGATGCGCGTCGGTCAGCTGAAGAAATACCCAGCTTCCTTCCTTACGCCGCGTCACGAGCCCGGCATCGGCGAGGATGCGGACGTGCCGCGACGCCCGCGGCTGGCTCTGGCCGAGAACCTGCGCAAGCTCGCCGACCGAAAGCTCCATCGAGCGCAGCAGCGCCATGATACGCAGGCGGCTGGGGTCGGCGAGCGCTTGAAAAAGCGCGGAAAGCGGGGCGAGTGGCAACATCAGTGAAGGATATAAAGATATCTTTATATGCGTCAATCAGGAGCGTGATTCCGTCCGCGTCTTTATTTTGCCACATTTCGATTGCGCGGCCGCCAACTGTCGATTAATGCCGCGCGCTGGCCTGACCGACTGTCGGCGGGCCGAGCCTGGCGCTCCCGCTCATTCGAGAGGGTGCGCGTCATGCAAGGAATGGAACGATCATGAAGAAAGTTGCACTGACCGCTCTGGTCCTCGCGCTCGGCTTGGCCGCGTGCGAATCGCGGACTGAAAATGCCGTCGAGAACACCTCCGTCGAGAACGCCGTCGAGGCCGATGCGATGGCCGCCGACAACGCCGTCGACAATGCGCTCGACGACGCCGGCAATGCCGTTGAGGACGCCGGCAATTCGATCGAGAATGCCGCCGAGGACGTCGACAACGGCGCCGACACCGCGGCCGAAGACGCCGACAACGCGATGTAATCGTCGCCGTCGCTTCGCTTGAAGTGACGAAAGAAGGGCCGTCCGCCTTGCGCGGGCGGCCCTTTTTCATTTTCGTTCAAGGTGATAGTTCGAGCGCGTGCGTTCGCTTTCTCTTTTGATATTGCTTCTGGCAGGCTGCGGTGAGGAACGTCCGCCCGCGCCGACGCGGGAGGAAGCCGCCCGGCTCGACGAGGCCGAGGCGATGCTCGACGAGCTTGCCAATGAAGAAGGGCCGGCGGATCGCTCCGCCAGCCCTTCCAATAGTCTAAACTAAGCGCATCGGGCCGTCAGTCGGACCGGCTTCGCCGATCCGCTGTGGGTCCTATGAAAGTATTACTTTCATGGGTGCCCTCGCCGGCCCTCTGCGAGTCCGGGAATAGCTTGCGCTATTCCCGGCCGCTTCGGGCTTAGAAGTCCATTCCGCCCATGCCACCCATGCCGCCGCCGCCGGGCATGCCCATCGACGGCTTGTCCTCGGGCAGCTCGGCGATGGTCGCCTCGGTGGTGATGAGCAGGCCGGCTACCGATGCCGCATCCTGAAGCGCAATTCGAACGACCTTGGTCGGATCGATCACGCCAGCAGAGACGAGGTTCTCATAGGTGTCGGTCGCGGCGTTGAAGCCCTGGGTCTCGTCACCCTCGCGAAGCAGATTGCCCGCGACCACCGCGCCGTCGACGCCCGCATTCTGGGCGATCTGGCGAAGCGGGGTCTCGATCGCCTTGCGGATGATGTCGATGCCGCGGGTCTGGTCGTCATTGGCACCCTTGAGCCCGTCGAGCGACTTGATCGCGTAGAGCAAGGCCGTGCCGCCACCGGGGACGATGCCCTCCTCGACGGCAGCGCGCGTGGCGTGAAGCGCATCGTCGACACGGTCCTTGCGCTCCTTGACCTCCACTTCCGAGGCACCGCCCACCTTGATCACGGCGACTCCGCCGGCGTGCTTGGCAAGACGCTCCTGAAGCTTCTCCTTGTCATAGTCGCTGGTGGTGTTCTCGACCTGCTGACGGATCGCGCCGACGCGGGCCTCGATCGACTCGTGGGTGCCGGCACCATCGATGATGATGGTGTTGTCCTTATCGATGGTGACGCGCTTGGCGGTGCCGAGCATGGCGACGGTGACATTCTCGAGCTTGATGCCGAGATCCTCGGAGATCATCTCGCCGCCGCTGAGGATGGCGATATCCTCGAGCATCGCCTTACGGCGATCGCCGAAGCCGGGGGCCTTGCCCGCCGCGACCTTGAGGCCGCCGCGCAGCTTGTTGACGACCAGCGTGGCCAGAGCCTCGCCCTCGATATCCTCGGCGATGATCAGCAGCGGACGGCCCGACTGAACGACCGCTTCCAGGATCGGGAGCATCGCCTGCAGGTTCGACAGCTTCTTCTCGTGGATCAGGATGTACGGATCGCTAAGCTCGACCGACATCTTTTCCGGATTGGTGATGAAGTAAGGCGAGAGGTAGCCGCGGTCGAACTGCATGCCTTCGACGACGTCGAGCTCGAACTCGAGGCCCTTGGCTTCCTCGACGGTGATCACGC
>JALYQH010000241.1 GCA_030855945.1 Pseudomonadota bacterium
CGAATCCGCCAGATCGAGGTGCGAGCGTTCGAGAAATTGCAATCCGCGCTGATTCGCCTGGCCGGCGAGCAAAGGCTACTGCCTGCCGCCTAGCGGTGGATTCGTTCCGCGGTGACGATCAGGCTGAAGTCATCCTCGCGCTCGGTGAGGATGAAAACGCGCTGTCCGTCGCACCACTTGAGGACTTGCAACCGCTGGCCACCTGAGTTCGCAAAGTCGAGCGTGATCGGCTTGCCATAATGGGCCGTCAGGGGCTTGATGGGAACTTCCCTCCACGTTCCGAACAGCCGAATATATTCAATTTCTCCACTCACAAGGTTTCGGAACATGGCCGTTGCCCGGAAGCTCAGACGTGGAAACAGCTCAAGTCGCTGGCGGCTTTCGAACAGTGAAAGTCGAGGCGCTAGCCGTTTCACCTCGGCTTTGCTCATGCCCGAACGAATGCCGGCAAGCAGTGGCACGCCGGGGGTAATGTGCCCTGTTAGCTCTCGCCCTAATTCGCCCCCGCAACGGGTTGGAGGCGATGCTTCCCGCGGGGGCGCAGATACAATGCTAGAAACGACACTGACCAAACCGCAATTGCAACATGTTTAATCACGGTGGTTGCATATCTTTGTTCGACCAGCGCGTAAAGTTGTGAGCCGGTCTTCGCCTCTACCTCCGGACCGCGATATCAGTCGGCGCTCATAGACGGGGCTAGCGGCACGAGTGAGACCGGCCGCTGTAGCTAGTCGGTATCCTCCGCCGGATTGGGCGGCCCAGCCTCGGCGAGGCTCGGCCCTTCATCCGAGGTTCCATCCTCGCCGGCACCGGCGACATGGTCGGCGGCCCAGGCCCCGCGCTCGCCAATCCGTTCTTCCTTTCCGGTGGTGCTATCCTTGGCAGTCTGATGCTCGAGCTCGGCATTGAGCTCGGCGCCAAACAGAAACACATAGGCGGTCAGATACATCCAGGTCAGCAGCATGACGATCGCCGCGATCGATCCGTAGGTTGCACTGTAGTCGGTCAGCCGCGTGACGTAGAAGCCGAAGCCGATCGTCAGAAGCAGAGACAGGAGTGCGGTGAACAGCGAGCCCGGCGTGAGCCACTGCCAGCGCGCGTCCTCGCGCGAGGGCCCATAGCGGTAAAGCGTCGCCGCAACCGCGGCGGCGACGACGGTCATCAGGGCGTAAAGGCCGACCTTGCCGGCAAGAACTGCGATGTCCGACGCTTCGGGCAATAATTGGCTGAGCGATGCAATGGCGGCCGTCGCGGCAAGAGCGATCAGGGCCAGGACAACCGCGATCGTGGTGATGGTGAAAGCGATGAGATAGAAGCGCGCAAGGCTTCGTTCTTCCTTTTCCTCATACGCGATATTGAGTGCGGTCATGATCGATCCGGCGCCGTTGCCACCGGCATAGAGCCCCAGCATCAAGGCAGCGGCAATGCCGACGGCACCGGCCTGCTCCGACGATTTCACCGCATTCAGCAATAGCTGTCCGATCAGCATCGCTACATCGGACGGCAGGAATCTTAGCAGAGTCAGGACGTGAGCGACGACCGTCTCCGGTTCGGCGACGACGCCATAGGTTAGGACGAGAATGCCCAGCAGCGGGACCAAAGCAAGAAAGCTGTAGAAGGCCACTCCAGCGGCCACCAATCCGATATTGTCGGACCAGCTCTGATTCCAGACGCGGACCGCGACGTCCTTCCACGCGGCAAGCGGCATTTGCCATGGGGAAGTGGCGCTACGACCTCGATCGGATGGCGGCTCGTGGGGGCTCATGACCGACCAAGCGCGGCAGATGCCGTCTCGTTCCAATGGCCTTGCCTTCATCGGCAAAGAGTCCGACGCTTCTCGATTGCAGAGCGCTGGCCGCTCGAAGCGACTCGCGCCCGTAACCGGACGAAGGAGAGTCGCATGCCCAGCAGCAACGGTAAAACCGAAGGCACTCGAGTGATCGCGCTGGTCGGACCGGCCGGCGCGGGAAAGACCGAGCTTGCCGAAGCGATGCTGTTCGCAAGCGGCGCGATCCAGCGCCAGGGATCGACCGGCCAAAGCAGCAGCGTCGGCGACAGCTCGGTCGAGGCGCGCGCACGCGGCG
Source organism: Pseudomonadota bacterium (assembly GCA_030855945.1). Classification (GTDB taxonomy): domain Bacteria; phylum Pseudomonadota; class Alphaproteobacteria; order Sphingomonadales; family Sphingomonadaceae; genus Sphingomicrobium. The sequence goes on from JALYQH010000241.1 coordinate 2,085, forward strand.
GTTCGACCGAGCTTAATTTGATGCATTTCTCCTACCTCGGCGACAATTTCGGGATCATCGACGCGCCCGGCTCGGTCGGCTTTGCCGCCGATGCCGCGCGGGCGATCGCGGTTGCCGACCTCGCCATTCTGGTCGTCGACCCCGACCCGGCCCGGGCCGCGCTTGCCGCACCGGCGCTGCGAATGCTCGACATGCACGGCATCCCCCACCTCATCTTCGTCAACCGAATCGATCAGGCGCACGGCCGAATCCGCGACCTGCTCGCCGCCTTGCAGCTACTCAGCGTCTCGCCGCTGATCGCCCGGCAAATTCCGATCCGCGACGGCGACAAGGTCACCGGATTCGTCGACCTCGCGCTCGAGCGGGCCTATCATTATGCGCCGGGCAAGCCGTCCGAGACGGTGCCGATCCCCGAGAATCTCGCCGCGCGCGAGACTGAGGCGCGGACCCATTTGCTCGAGCAGCTCGCCGACCACGACGACAGATTGCTCGAACAATTGCTGATGGACCAGGCCCCGACCCCCGGCACGATCTTCGCCGATTTAGCGCGCGAGACGAGCGACAATCTCGGCGTCTCGGTGCTGTTCGGTTCGGCGAGCAATGGCTGGGGTGTGCGGCGGCTGCTGAAAGCGCTGCGGCATGAGGCGCCCGGCCCTGCGGCGACCTGCTACCGGCTCGGAGTCGAGGCGAC
>JALYQH010000082.1 GCA_030855945.1 Pseudomonadota bacterium
ACCGGCTCGTGCATCGTCTCGACCGTCGAGGCGTAGACCGCGAACATTGTCGCAAACGGATCGGTGTCCTGCCCGGTCATGATCCGCAGCAAAGCATCACGCTGGGCGTCATCGGCGCGTTCATCGACGAAGGCGAGCGCTTCGCCATGGCCCTCGTGGATCGGTCCCGGCCATTTGAAAATTGCGGCAACGGTCAGGCCATCGAGGCGGGTGCGGCCATGATGGCCCTCGTCGATCTGGATACCCGCGACGGCGTGACAATGACCCTTGTCGGGCAGGCCGTTGAATTGGCAACTGCAACCATAGTCGCAACTGCAGTTGACCAATTCGCGTCCCTTGAATTCCCAGTGCGTCATGGTCGCCTCCGCGCGTGAAGTAGGGACGATAGCATATCGGGCGAACTAAATCCTCCCTCGCTTAGCGGGGCAGGGGACCATCCAAAGGATGGGGGAGGGGAATGGCGCAGCGTGGGCCCCCTCCGTCACCCCCAAAAGGCCTGCCACCTCACCCAGCAAGCTGGGGGAGGATTTTACATCACCACACCTTCACCCGCTCTTCCGGCGCGAGATAGAGCTTGTCGCCCGGCTGGACGTTGAACGCGGCATACCAAGGGTCGAGGTTGCGGACGGTGAGCGCGCGGTAATTGCCGGGGGCGTGAGCGCCGGTGGCGATGCGGGCGCGCATCGTGGCGTCGCGCATCTTGGTCGCCCACGCCTGGGCGTAGGCGATGAAAAAGCGCTGGTCGCCGGTGAAGCCGTCGATCACCGGCGCTTCCTTGCCGCCGAGCGAGGCGCGGTAGGCGTCGTAGGCCGCGGCAAGCCCGGCGACGTCGGAGATATTCTCGCCGAGCGTAAGCTTGCCGTTGACGTTAACCCCAGGGAAGGGCTCATATTTGTCATATTGCGCGGCGAGCGCGTTTCCGGCCTGCTCGAACTTGGCCTTGTCCGCCGGGGTCCACCAATTGCGCATCAGCCCGGTCGAATCGAACGCCGCGCCATTATTGTCGAAGCTGTGGCTGATCTCATGGCCGATCACCGCGCCGATGGCGCCATAGTTGAAAGCGGCGTCGGCGGCGGCGTCGAAGAACGGCCGCTGAAGGATGGCGGCGGGGAAGTTGAGCGCGTTCTGGACCGGCAGGTTGACCGCATTGACCAGTTGCGGCGGCATCCACCATTCGGCGCGGTCCATCGGCTTGCCGATCTTGGCGAGCTGGTGGCGATATTCGTGAAGCCCGAGCGCCTTACCGTTGGCGTAGGCATCGGTCGGGCTGACTTCGACCGAGCCATAATCGCGCCACGTCTCGGGATAGCCGACGCTGACCTCGATCGAGCGGACCTTTTCGAGCGCTTCCTTCTTTGTCTCGGGCGCCATCCAGTCGAGCGCTTCGACCTTCTTGGCAAAGGCAGCCTTGATATTGTCGTTCATCGTCTCGACCGCGGCCTTGGCCGACGCCGGGAAATATTTGTCGACATAGGCCTTGCCGACCGCATCCTGGAGCGCGTTCGACGTGGCGTCGATCGCGAGCCGGTCGCGGGCGCGCTGCTGAGGCGTGCCGGCCAGCGAAGTGCCGTAGAAGGCGAACGTCGCGTCGCGGATCGGCTTCGGCAACACGGCTGCCTGCTGGTTCAGGGTGTGGAACGCCAGCCAGTCCTTCCACGCGGCAAGCGGCTCCGACCCCACCAGGGCAGCAAGGCGCGGGATGGCGCTAGCATGATAGGCCTGGAACTTGGGCGCGGAGCCTAGCTGCGCGGCGCTGAGCAGCGCGCCCCAATCGAGCCCCGGCGCGCGGCGATCGAGGTCGGCGCGGGTCCACACCATCGCGCCCTTGGTGAAGTCCTCGCTCTCGGCGCGGGTGGCGTGGGCGCGCGCGATCTTGGTCTCCAGGTCGATGATTCGGCCCGCGGCAGCGGCGGGGTCGGGGTTGCCCGCGGTGCGCATCACCGTTTCGACCAGCTTGCGGTAGGCGGCGCGCTGCCCCGCCATGTCGGCGTCGGCGGAGAGATAATATTCGCGCTCGGGCATGCCGAGGCCGCCCTGGAGCAGGTAAGGGATCTGCTCGCCAGGCGTGGTCAGCCCCTGCGTGACGAACACGCCGAACAGGTTTTCGGTCTGGTAATTGGTGGCGTTGAGCGGATCGACGTCGGCACGCAGGGAAGCGCCGATCGCGGTCGCCAGCCCGCGCTTGTCGGCGATTGCGCCGATCCCGTCGAGGTCCGCTTTCACCGGCGCGATCCCGGCGCGGTCGATTGCTGCGGTGTCGAGATAGGCACGGTAGA
>JALYQH010000283.1 GCA_030855945.1 Pseudomonadota bacterium
GTGCGGATGATGGCGCTGGCCCACCAAGCGCACGGTAAGCTTGGCTGGGCCGCGCTGTTCGCACCGGCGATCGCGCTCGCCCGCGACGGGTTCGTGATCACGCCACGGCTTCGGGGTTCGCTCGACCGCTACCGCAGGGCCGGCGCGCTGTCGGCCGAGGCACGCGGCTTGTTCTACGCAGCCGGCGGCGAGCCGCTGCCAGTTGGAACCCGAGTGCGCAATCCGCGCCTCGCCGCCTTCCTCGAAAGCCTTGCCGCGCGCGGCGCCGATGCCTTTTACGTCGGCCCCAATGGCCAGGCGGTTGCGGCGACGGTCGCCGGAGCGCCCCGCAACCCGGCGCCGATGACGGCGGGCGATCTCGCCGCCTACGACGCCAAACAGCGAGCGCCGGTGTGCGGAATGTACCGCCAGCATCGCATTTGCGGGATGGGACCGCCCTCGTCGGGCGCGACGACGGTGTTCGCGATCCTCAAACAGCTGGAGCGGTTCGACTTGTCGGCGCTCGGACCGAATTCGCCGACCGCATGGCACCTGTTCGCGGAATCGACCCGGCTCGCCTTTGCCGATCGCGACCGCTACCTGGCCGATCCGGATTTCGTCCCGGTGCCAGTCGCCGGACTGACCGATCCCGCCTATCTCGCGCGGCGCTCGGCATTGATCGTGCTCGACCGAACGATGACCAGCGTGGTTGCCGGCCGTCCCGTCGGAGCACCGCAAATGGCAAGTGCCTTGCAGCAAGTCGAACAGGGCACATCTCACTTCGTCGCCACCGACGCCCTGGGCAATGTGGCCAGCCTGACCTCGACGATCGAGGGTCCGTTCGGGTCGGGGCTGATGGTGAACGGCTATTATCTCAACAATGAATTGACCGATTTCAGCTTCGTGCCGAGCGTCAATGGCGTGCCGGTCGCCAATCGCGTCGAAGGCGGCAAGCGGCCGCGCAGCTCAATGTCGCCCACGATTGTGTTCGGACCTGAGGGTAAGGTCCGGCTGGCGGTCGGCGCGGCGGGCGGCGCGACGATCATCACGCAGGTGGCCAAGGCGATCATCGGCGTGGTCGACTGGCGGCTGAGCGCGCAAGCAGCGATCTCGCTTCCGGTGCTTTATTCGCCGGGCGACACCGTGTTCGTCGAGCGCGGCACCGCGCATGAGGCAATGGTCCCGGCGCTGCGCGCGCTGGGCCATAAGGTTCAGCTCCGCGAGCCCGGCTTCAAGGCCAATGCGATCGAGTGGAGCGGCGGGCGCTGGATCGGCGCGGCCGATCCGCGCAGCGAGGGCGCGAGCGTCGGGGAGTAAGCAATGGAACGGTCGCGGACACAGCTCGAACATTTCCCCAACCTCGTCACGATGTTCCTGACCCGCGCCCGCGAGCAGGGTGACAAGCCGTTCCTGTCGGCGCGGCGGGACGGCGGCTGGCATGCCATCAGCTATGCCGAGGCCGCACGCCGGGTGGCGGCGCTTGCCGAGAGCCTGACGCGGCTCGGGTTGAAGCCGGGCGACCGGGTGATGCTGGTCAGCGAGAATCGCCCCGAATGGCTGATCGCCGACATCGGCATCATGGCGGCAGGCTGCGTGACGGTGCCGACCTATACCACCAACACCGAGCGCGATCATCAGCATATTCTCGCCAATTCGGGCGCGAGCGCGGTGATCGTGTCGTCGCAAAAGCTGGCGCGGTCGCTGATGCCGGCGGTGCTGTTCGCGCCGCACTGCCGCCACATCATCTCGATCGACGACATCATCACCGGGCAGCCGCTCGATGCCGCGCAATTTCATCCATGGGCCGACCTCGTCGACGGACCGGGCGATATTGCCGCGCTCGAACAGCGGATGGCCGGGGTCGGCCGTGGCGACCTTGCTTGCCTGATCTACACCAGCGGCACCGGCGGGGCGCCGCGCGGCGTGATGCAGCATCACGGGATGATCCTCCACAATGTCGAAGGCTGCGTCGACATCATCGCCAACGATTTCGGCTGGGACGAGGAGACATTCCTGTCCTTCCTGCCCGCAAGCCATGCCTATGAACATTCGGGCGGCCAGCATTTCCCGACGGGGCTCGGCGCGCATATATTTTACGCCGAAAGCCTCGAGAAGCTTCCCGCCAACATCGAGGAAGTCCGCCCGACGATCATGGTGGTGGTGCCGCGCCTGTTCGAGATGCTTCGCGCCAAGATCATGAAGACGGTCGACAGGGATGGCGGGCTGCCCAAATATCTGATGGGCCGGGCGCTGGCGATCGAAGCCAAGCGCAACGCCGGCAATTCGCGGCCGTGGGACCTGCCGATGGACGGTTTGCTGTCGCTGACGCTGCGCAAAAAGGTGCGCGGCCGGTTCGGCGGGCGGATCAAGGCGATGGTGTCGGGCGGAGCACCGCTCAACCTCGATGTCGGGCTGTTCTTCCAGGCGATGGGGCTGCCGCTGCTCCAGGGCTATGGCCAGACCGAGGCCGGGCCGGTGATCAGCTGCAATCGGCCGAAGGCGGGCATTCGGATGGAGACGGTCGGGCCGCCGCTCAAGAACAGCGAAGTGCGAATCGCCGACGACGGCGAGATCATGGTCCGCGGCGAGCAGGTGATGAAGGGCTATTGGGGCAATCCCGAGCAAAGCGCGAAGGTACTGCTGGACGACTGGCTCGCGACTGGTGACGTCGGGCACTTCGACGAGGGCGGGCGGATCGTCATCACCGACCGCAAGAAGGATCTGATCATCAACGACAAAGGCGACAATGTCTCGCCGCAGCGGGTCGAGGGGATGCTTACGCTCCAGCCCGAAATCGCCCAGGCGATGGTCCATGGCGACCGCCGGCCGCACCTTGTCGCCTTACTTGTCCCCGACCCCGAATTCGCTGCCGAGCACCAGGGCGACGAAGCGGCGTTGGCGAAGGCGCTGGGGCAAGCAGTCGACCGGGTCAACGCCGACCTCAGCGTGATCGAGAAAGTGCGCCGCTTCATCCTTGCCGACGCGCCGTTCGCGGTCGAAAACGAGCAGCTCACCCCGTCAATGAAAATCCGCCGCCACGTCATCGGCAAAGCCTATGGCGAACGGCTCGACGCTTTGTTCAAGCGCTGAGCGTCACGGCCGCCGATAGGGGATGAACGGGCCGAACGAGCATGATCCGGCGAATGATCCTGTCGAGGATTGGACGGTGTGCGCCAGATCGCCGTCGCACAGGCCGCCGAGCCCGCCGGTATTCCTCGTGACCAGGATATAGCCGCTCGAAAGGCCATTGTGGGGGTAGCAGGCGCCGCGCGTATTCTGGACATAGGTCGTGCTGCCGTCGCGGTACAATATCGTGTCCCGGTCGATGACCTCCGCGTCGTTGGATCGGTGGTTCGGAAGGCACCTGACCGGGGCTCCGGCGACCTTGCCGGCAAGACGCTGCGCGATCCGCGCATCACTCGCCATCGTGCGCTCGGGCGGGATATCGCTTCCCAGGCATGACATCAGTGGCACCACCAGGGTGGCGGCAAACAGCGAACGATAGGCAATCATCGATCTTCTCCCCGACAAGCGCATCAACTGTAACGATCCTTCGCGGCGCGAAGTTGCGCGAACTCCTGGGCCGTTTTCGCGCGCAGGAACGGGTTGGTCTCCCGCTCGAGGGCGATGGTGGTTGGAACCGTCGGTTCATTCGCAGCGCGTTGCTCGCTTACCCGAGCGTGGCGCTCGGCGATTGCGGCGTCTTCCGGGAACGCATGGGCCGCGAAGCGGGCGTTGGCGAGCGTATATTCATGCGCGCAATAAACCAATGTCTCGTCGGGGAGTTCGGCCAGTCGCTGGAGCGAGGCGTGCATCTGCTCCGGACTGCCCTCGAACAAGCGGCCGCAGCCCATCGCGAACATGGTGTCGCCGACGAAGGCGACTCCATCCTCGCGGAAAATCAGGGCGATATGCCCAAGCGTGTGGCCCGGCACTTCCCACACTTCGCCGACATGCGCGCCGAGGTGGACCGAGTCGCCTTCCTTGAGGGGCACGTCGATCGCCGGGATGCGCGCAGCCTCGGCGGCGGGGGCGGAGAGCGTGGCGCCGGTCGCGGCGACCACCGCGGCATTGCCGCCGGTATGGTCGGGATGCCAGTGAGTGTTCCATACCTGGCCGATGCGCCAGCCACGGCGATCGGCCTCGGCGAGGACCAGGGCGGGGTCGCCCGGATCGACCACGGCGACCTCGCCGCTGTCGGGATCGCGCACCAGCCATAGATAATTGTCGGTAAAAGCGGGGACCGCGGCGATCTGAAGGCCGGGCCCGCGCGCCATCACCAGCTGCCGCTGTTGGGCATCGAGGTCCAAGGCTCGGCGGGTGCGAGCGGATCGCCCCTCTGGAGCAGCTCGACCGAGACTCCGTCGGGCGAGCGGACGAACGCCATATGGCCGTCGCGCGGCGGGCGGTTGATCGTCACTCCGCCTTCGGCAAGCGCGGAGCAAGTCGCGTAAATATCGTCGACGCGAAAGGCGAGGTGTCCGAAGTTGCGGCCGCCGTCGTAGCCTTGCTCGTCCCAATTGTGAGTCAGCTCGACCTCCGCCTCGTCGTCCCCGGCACCAAGGAAGATCAGCGTGAACTTGCCGGCGGGAACCTCCTTGCGGCGGCGCTCATCGAGCCCGATCAGCCGGAAGAAAGCGATGGTCGCGTCGGGATCCGACACGCGCAGCATCGAATGGAGGAATTGCGTCACTTGCGCTCCGTCGCGGGGGCGGGCGTCGATGCCGAAGTGGTGACGGTGAGCGGAACGTCAACCATCGCCAGCGCCCGCTTGGCGGCGATTCCCGACGGCCCGGCGGGGTCGGCCGCCACCGCTTTTTGCCAATAATCGCGGGCGCGGGCCTTGTCGCCCTCGGCCTCGGCGACGTGGCCGGCCTCGAACAGTATGTCGGGATCGCTGGGGGCGAGCGCCAGCGCGCGGTTGATCGCAACGCGGGCGTTCGGAATGTCGCCCTCCCGGATCGCCAGGGCGGCCGAGAAATACCACAGGAACGGGTCTTCGGCGGCGCTTTGCTGGGCCTGCGTGACGAAACGGCGCGCGGCCTTGAGGTCGCCCTGGGCCTCGGCGGCGCGGGCGCGGTCGAGCAAGGCGAGCCCGCGCTGGTCGGCGG
>JALYQH010000304.1 GCA_030855945.1 Pseudomonadota bacterium
CGGGACCAAGGAGCGCGACGCGCTTTCAGTCGAGAAGTCACGGCTGCGCCGTCCTGGACCCCGGCCTTCGCCGGGGAACTAGTAACCCGACAACTCCGCCACCCGGCCGGTATGAAACCGCGGACTCCCGAACAGCTCCCCCAGCACCGCCTCGCGCTTCATGTAGAGGCCGATATCATGCTCGTCGGTCATTCCAATCCCGCCGTGCATCTGCACGCCTTCCTGAACACTAAGCGCAGCGACGCGCCCCGCCTTGGCCTTGGCGACCGATACGTAAAGCTCCGCTTTGTCGTCGCCCGCGTCGAGCAATTGCGCGGCTTTGAGCGCGGCGGCGCGGGCAATCTCGATCTCGCCGTAAAGATGTGCGGCGCGGTGCTGGAGCGCCTGATACTCGCCGATCAGTTTGCCGAACTGCTTGCGCTGCTTGAGATAGTCGAAGGTCATCTCCGCCGCCCCCGCGGCAACCCCGACGAGCTCCGCCGCGGCGCCCGCGCGCCCGGCCTGTAGAGCGCGCGACAGAGGCGCCCAGCCGCCATCGACCTCGCCGACCACCGCGTCGGCATCGACCTCGACCCGGTCGAGCGTCAGCCGCGCCGCCTTCGACGAATCCGCCAGCGTGACATTGTCGACGTCCAGCCCCTTCGCGTCCCGCTCGAGCGCGAACAAGGTGATGCCCTCTGTCTCACCCGCCGACCCCGCCGTCCGCGCCGCGACTAGGATCACATCGGCTGATCCGCCATGGACGACGAATTGCTTCACGCCTGACAGCGCAAAGCCGTTGCCCGACCGCTTCGCCTCGCACGCGGTCCGCGCCGGATCATGAAACTTGCCCTCGTCGACCGCCAGCGCCGCGATTATGTCGCCGGCGACTATCCCCGGAAACCAGCGCTCTGCCTGCCCCGAGCCCTCGAGCGCCCGAACCGCCGCCACCGCGGTCGTCAGGAACGGCGAGGGCGTCAGATTGCGCCCGACTTCCTCCAGCACCACTCCCGCCTCGACCATCCCTAGCCCGGCCCCGCCGTGCGCTTCGGAAATGAGAATGCCGGTCAGCCCAAGCTCGGCGAACTGCTTCCACAGCCCATGCCCGAACCCGTCCTTGCATCCGCTGTCGCGCCAATGCCGAAGCTGCGCCTTGATCGCGCCCTCCTCAGCCATGAATGGGCGGGCAGTGTCCTGAAGCAGTTTCTGGTCTTCGTTCAGCGTCATCATCGGATCAGGCTCCCGGCAGCCGCAAGATATGTTTCGCCACGATCCCGAGCTGGATCTCGCTGGTCCCGCCCTCGATCGAATTGGCCTTGGTCCGCAGCCATTCGCGCGCCGCTTTCCCCCCGCCGGAGGCCTCGCTGTCCCACTCGAGTGCGTCTGCTCCGCCCGCCGCCATCACCAATTCGTGGCGTCGCTTGTTGAGTTCCGTTCCGGCATATTTCATCATGCTCGGGCTGGCCGGATGCGCCTCGCCGGCCTTTAGTTGGTCGATGAACCGTTCGCTCATCGCCGCGAAGGCGAGCGCGTCGACGTCGAACGCGGCGATCTCGGCGCGGAGCAACGGATCGTCGATCGGCGCGCCATTGGTTGATAGCGCTTTCCCCAGCGCCTGCCTCTCGCCGCCAAGCCCCATCCCGCTGATCATCTCCCGCTCATGGCCGAGCAGATATTTGGCGACGTTCCAGCCCCGGCCCTCCTCGCCGACGAGCTGGTCCTTGGGCACCTTCACATCGTCGAAAAAGGTCTCGCAAAAGGGCGAATTGCCGCTGATCAGCAGGATCGGCCGGGTCGAAACGCCCGGGCTTTCCATGTCGAACAATAGGAAGCTGATCCCGCCGTGCTTGCTCTCCGCCGACGTCCGCACCAGGCAGAAAATCCAGTCGGCCTCGTCGGCGTAGCTCGTCCACACCTTCTGCCCGTTGACGAGATAATGGTCGCCCTTATCCTCGGCCTTGGTCTGCAGCCCGGCGAGGTCCGATCCCGCGCCCGGCTCCGAATAGCCCTGGCACCAGCGGATTTCCCCGCGCGCGATCTCGGTCAGGAAGCGCTTATTCTGCGCTTCATTGCCATATTTGAGCAGCGCCGGCCCAAGCATCGAAATGCCGAAGCTCGTCAACGGCGGCCGCGCCCCGACCGCCGCCATTTCCTCCTTGAGCACCTTGGTTTCAGCGGCGCTCAGCCCACCGCCGCCATATTCCTTCGGCCAGTCGGGCACGGTCCAGCCGCGCGCCGCCATCGCGCCAAGCCACTGCTTCTGCGCCGGCGACTGGAACTGAAAGTTCCGACCGCCCCAGCAGGCGTCCTTTTCCGACCGCATCGGCGTGCGCATCTCCGCCGGGCAATTCGCCTCCAGCCAGGCGCGGGTTTCGGCGCGGAAATGATCGAGATCGGCCACGGCCCTTGTCCTTCAAACGCGAGAGTCCTAGCCCGTTCTGGAACCAGAAACGGCCGAGTGGCAAGCGGAGGCGGCGGCGTGGATTTTGACCTTACGGAACGCCAGTCTTTTTTTCAGCTCCGCGTGCGCGAGTTTATCGAAACGCATGTCCGTCCCCGAGTCGCCGACTATCATAAGCAGGTCGCGGCCGGCGACCGCTGGCAACCGCTCGACCTGATCGAGGAGCTGAAACCCAAGGCCAAGGCGGCCGGACTGTGGAACCTGTTCATGCCGCCGGGCGGCGCGCTTCAGCATATCGACGAGAGCTTCCAGTTCGAAGGCGAGCAGCTCACCAATCTCGAATATGCGCTCTGCGCCGAGGAAATGGGCCGAATCCTGTGGTCGGCGGAAGTGTTCAACTGCTCGGCGCCCGATACCGGCAATATGGAAGTGTTCCACCGCTACGGAACGCGCGAACAGAAGGAGCAGTGGCTCGCCCCGCTGATGCTCGGGCAAATCCGCTCGGCCTTCCTGATGACCGAGCCCGGCGTCGCCTCGTCCGACGCGACCAACATCGAATGCCGCATCGTCAGAGATGGTGACGATTATGTCATCAACGGCCGCAAATGGTGGTCGAGCGGGGCCGGCGATCCGCGCTGCAAGGTCGCGATATTGATGGGCAAGACGGACGTCGAGGAAAGCCGCTATCGCCAGCAGTCGATGATCCTCGTGCCAATGGACGCCGCCGGAATCACCGTCGAGCGCGCGCTGACCGTGTTCGGCTATGACGACGCCCCCCACGGCCACATGGAAATCGAATTGAAGGACGTTCGCGTTCCGGCGTCGAACTTGCTGCTCGGCGAGGGGCGGGGGTTCGAGATAGCCCAGGGTCGTCTCGGGCCGGGCCGGATCCATCATTGCATGCGCACCATCGGCGCCGCTGAGGAAGCCTTGGGCGCGATGGCCCGGCGCCTCCAGAGCCGCATCGCGTTCGGCAAGCGCCTCAGCGAGCAGAGCGTGTGGGAGCAGCGCGTCGCCGAGGCACGGATCGAAATCGACTGCTCGCGCCTCCTCTGCCTCAAGGCCGCCGACCTGATGGACAAGGCCGGCAACAAGGCCGCCGCGGCCGAAATCGCGATGATCAAGGTCAAGGCGCCGCGCATGGCGCTGTCGATCATCGACGATGCAATCCAGGCACATGGCGGGGCAGGGGTTAGCCAGGACTTCGGCCTGGCCGCAAGCTGGGCCGGCATCCGCACCCTCCGCCTCGCCGACGGGCCCGACGAGGTTCACAACCGGTCGATCGCGCGCATCGAATTCGCCAAACATGCGCCTGTGGAGGGATGACATGAGCTTTAACTTGTTCCCCGGCGAAGGCCGGGGCCCAGGCGCCCGGGGGGCGAAATCGGCGCAAGAGGGATTTTCAATAGCTTCGCGATTCTTGGACCCCGGCCTTCGCCGGGGAACGGGAAAAGCATGACCAAACTCTTCGACCTAACCGGCAAAGTCGCCATCATCACCGGCTCCTCCCGAGGCATCGGCAAGGCCATCGCCGAAGCGCTTGCCGCCCACGGCGCGAAAGTCGTCATCTCATCCCGCAAGCAGGATGCCTGCGACGAAGTCGCTGCCGCGCTCAACGCCGAGCATGGCGCCAGTGACTCCGAACCCACCGCGATCGCCGTCGCCGCGAGCATCTCCGACAAGGCGGCGCTTCAGAACCTCGTTGACCAGACCCGCGCCCAGCTCGGCCGCATCGACATCCTCGTCTGCAACGCCGCGTCCAACCCATATTACGGGCCGATGGCGGGCATCACCGACGATCAGTTCCGCAAGATTCTGGACAATAATGTCCTCGCCAACCACTGGCTGATCGCCATGGCCGCGCCAGAGATGCTCGAGCGCGGCGAGGGCTCGATCATCATCGTCAGCTCGATCGGCGGCCTGACCAGCTCGACCATGATCGGCGCCTACAACATCTCCAAGGCGGCCGATTTCCAGCTCGCCCGCAACCTCGCCGCCGAATTCGGGCCAAGGGGCGTGCGCGTCAATTGCATCGCCCCGGGCCTCGTCCGCACCGATTTCGCCAAGGCGCTGTGGGAAAATCCCGACACGCTGAAGGCGGTTACGCGAAGTACTCCGCTGCGCCGGATCGGCGAGCCCGACGAGATTGCTGGCGCCGCCGTTTATTTGGCCTCTCCCGCTTCGACCTTCATGACGGGCCAGGCGATGATCGTAGACGGCGGCAGCACGATCGGCGTTGGGCTATGAGCGGTTGTGCTCCCGCGAAGGCGGGAGCCCAGACTGGGTCCCCGCCTTCGCGGGGACACAAGGAGGCACGATGCGTCTGAAGGGCAAAATCGCCGTCGTAACCGGCGCCGGGTCGGGCATCGGAAAGGCGACGGTGGAGCTGTTCCGCGCCGAGGGGGCGACCGTCATCGGCGCGGACCTCAAGGGCGCCGACGCGACCTGCGACGCCGGCAATGACGAACAAGTCGCCGCCCTCATTGAAAACGCTGTTAGCGACCACGGCGGTCTGGACATCTTCTTCGCCAATGCCGGAGTGGGGGGCGGGCTCGGTTCGATCTTCGAACAGAGCGCCGACGACTGGAGCGAAGTGCTTCGCGTCAACCTCATCGGCCCGTTCCTCGCGATCAAACATGCCGCTCCGCACATCAAGGCGCGGGGCGGGGGCTCGATCATCTGCACCGCCTCGGTCGCGGGGCTTCGTTCGGGCGCTGGCGGTCCAGCCTATTCGGCGTCAAAGGCCGGCGTGATCAGCCTCGTGAAAACCGCGGCCCAGCAGCTTTCCGGCTCCAACGTCCGCGTCAACGCCATCTGCCCCGGCCTGATCGAAACCGGCATGACCGAATTCATTTACGAGCACGCTCGCGCCAAGGGACAGGAAGAGCGCCTCGGCCATTTGAATCCGCTCAAGCGCGGTGGCGCCCCGGCCGAAATCGCCCATGCGGCGCTGTTCCTCGCCTCCGATGAATCAAGCTACGTTAACGGCCACGCTTTGGTCGCCGACGGAGGCCTCTCATCGTCCCACCCCGTCAACAATCAAAGCTACGGACGGACCGCTATTTGACCCGGAGAACACGCATGACCTCGCCCATTTCGACCACTCGCCACGGCGACATCCTCATCGTCACGTCGAACAACCCTCCGGTCAATGCGCTCGGCGCGGCGGTGCGGCAGGGGCTGGTCGCGGCGATCGAGGAAGCGGAGGGCGACGAGAGGGTCAAGGCGGTCGTCATCCGCTGCGAGGGCCAGACCTTTTTCGCCGGCGCCGACATCACCGAATTCGGCAAGCCGCCGGTGATGCCGTGGCTGCCCGAAGTGGTCGACCGGATCGAAAATTGCTCGAAGCCGGTGGTCGCCGCGATCCACGGCACCGCGCTCGGTGGGGGGCTCGAGATCGCGCTTGGCTGCCATTACCGCGTCGCGGTGCCCTCGGCCAAGCTCGGCGTGCCGGAGGTCAAGCTCGGCCTGCTCCCCGGAGCCGGCGGCACCCAGCGTCTGCCGCGCGTCGCCGGCGTCCCGAAGGCACTCGAAATGGTTACGAGCGGAGGGATGATTTCGGCCAAGGAAGCGTGCGACATGGGTCTCGTCGACCGGCTGATCGAAGGCGACCTCCAACAACATGCCGTCGCCTATGCCGACGAGGTCAAGGACATCCGCCCGCTGCCCAAATCGTCCGAGCGACAGGACAAGGTCACCGGCATCGACCCCGCCACCTTCGACGAATTCCGCAAGGCCAATGCCCGCAAGTTCCGCGGCTTCGATGCGCCCGAGGCCAACATCAAGGCGGTCGAGGCGGCCGTCGCCAAACCCTACTCCGAAGGGGTGATGGACGAGCGTCGCTTGTTCATGGAATTGATGAGCGGCAAGCAGGCCCGCGCCCAGCAATATTTCTTCTTCGCCGAGCGCAAGGCGTCGAAGATCGACGGCATCCCCGACGACACGCGCCCCCGCGAGATCAAGCGCGTCGGGGTGATCGGTGCCGGAACGATGGGCGGCGGCATTTCGATGAACTTCCTCTCCGCCGGCATCCCGGTGACAATCGTCGAAATGACGCAGGACGCGCTCGACCGCGGCACCGGGGTGATGCGCAAGAATTATGAGGCCACCGCCGCCAAGGGCAAGATGACCGGTGAGCAGGTCAACCAGGCGATGGGCGCGCTCACCCCGACGCTCGACTTCGACGCGCTCGCCGACTGCGACCTGATCATCGAGGCGGTGTTCGAACAGATGGACGTCAAGAAGGACATTTTTGGCCGCCTCGACAAGATCGCCAAGCCCGGCGCGATCCTCGCTTCGAACACCAGCTACCTCAACGTTGACGAAATCGCCGCTGCCACCGCGCGTCCGCAGGATGTCGTCGGCCTCCACTTCTTTTCGCCGGCCAACATCATGAAACTGTTGGAGGTCGTGCGCGGCGAAAAAACCGCACCCGACGTGCTCGTCACCGCGATGGCCCTGGCCAAGAAGATCAAGAAGGTCGCGGTCGTCGCGGGCGTCTGCCACGGCTTCATTGGCAACCGCATGCTGATGCCGCGCCAGGTCGAGGCGACCAAATTGCTGCTCGAAGGGGCAACGCCCGAACAGATCGACCGCGTCCACGTCGAGTTCGGAATGCCGATGGGGCCGTTCCAGATGGCCGACCTCGCCGGGCTCGACATCGGCTGGCACCGCGACAAGAACCGGGTCGAGAACGTCCGCGACGCCCTCTGCGCGATCGACCGCTGGGGCCAGAAAAAGGGCGCCGGATTCTACGATTATGACGATAAGCGCCGGCCGTCGCCGTCACCCGTGGTTGACCAGATCATCCGCGAGTTCGCCGCCAGTTCCGGTGTCGTCCGCCGCAACATCTCCGATCAGGAGATCATCGAGCGCACGCTCTACACGATGGTCAATGAAGGCGCGAAAATCCTCGAGGAAGGCATGGCCCAGCGCGCCTCGGATATCGATGTCGTGTGGATCTACGGCTACGGCTGGCCGGTCTGGCGTGGCGGACCGATGCACTGGGCCGACAGCGAGGGGCTGGACAAGATCGTCGCAGGCCTCAAGAATCAGGAGGAGCGGATGGGCAGCGATTTCAGCTTCTCGAAAATGCTTCTCGACAAGGCCGAACAAGGCGAGAAATTTACCCGCTGACAAAGGGGAGTGAGCATGGCGACCGTTCCTGAGGCAACCGAGCAGCCAAGGCTGTGGCGCTATTCAAACGTCGTCGTGACGCTCCACTGGCTGACCGCGGCCTTGGTCGTGACTCAGGTGGTGATCGGCTTCACCTTCCACGAAATGGATCGCGGCCCGGCGCGGTCGGATTTGTTCACCTGGCACAAGACCGTCGGCGCGACGATCCTCGTCCTTGCCCTGATCCGCCTGGCCTACCGCCTGATGAACCCGCCGCCCCCGTTCCCCGCCGACTTGCCGCGCTGGGAGCGGTTTGCTGCGGTGTGGAATCACCGCGCTTTCTATTTCCTGCTGATCGCGCTGCCGCTAACCGGGCTGATCGCGGTGTCTGGCGGGGCTGACGGATCGACCACCCCGCTCAAGTTCGGGCTCGACCTGCCGCTCATCCCCGGCATTGGCGAGGATGGCGGCGATCTGTCGGGCGAGGTTCACGAGATCCTCGTCTTCACTACGCTGGCGCTGCTCGTGCTCCACGTCGGCGCGGCGGTGAAGCATCTCATCGTTCCCAACCGCGCGGCTGGGCGGATGCCGCCGTTCCGACCGCCGACGGGCGAGAAGCCGGTCGAAGATTGAAAGCACTTATTTCCGCCGCCCAACCTTGCACGCTTGCGAATATTTGCTAGCCTGCAATCATGTGGGGAAATTCATCAGCACCGGCCTTGGCCTCGCGCTTCGCGCGGCTCATCGAGCAACTCGGCGGCGACACCGCCGCGGCCAAGGCGGCGGGGCAGCAGCGCGACCTTATCGCCGCCGTCGGACAGGCCGAGCCGGCCACACTTAATCAGGTCGCGGCGGCGGTGAAGCGCGGCGCGCCCGCCATCAGCCGCGCGATCGACGCTTTGGTCCGCGCCGGCCTCGTCGAGCGCCAGCCCGACCCCGACAATCGCCGCCGCCTCGCGCTTCGGCTCACCGATAGCGGGCGCGAACATATGGCTCGCCCCCCGGTCGCCGGCGGCGGCCTCGAAGCGCGCCTCGCCAAGCTCGCGGCGAGCGAACTTCGCGCCCTCGAACGCGGCATCGAAATCCTCGAGCGCCTCCCGCGCTAGGTCCCGCGGTTCCGACACGCCTTGTTGCACAGCGTCATTTCGGCTAGGGGCGCGCTTACTCTAATCCGGGACATCGAAATGAATCTGCGTAACGTGGCGATCATCGCCCACGTCGACCATGGCAAGACCACGCTCGTCGATCAGCTTTTCCGTCAGTCGGGCACCTTCCGCGACAATCAGCGCATCGAAGAGCGGGCGATGGACTCGAACGACCTCGAAAAAGAGCGCGGCATCACCATCCTCGCCAAATGCACCAGCGTCGAATGGGCCGACCCGCAGGGCAATGTCACCCACATCAACATCGTCGACACCCCCGGCCACGCCGATTTCGGCGGCGAGGTTGAGCGCATCCTCAGCATGGTCGACGGCGTCATCCTGCTGGTCGACGCCGCCGAAGGCCCGATGCCGCAGACCAAGTTCGTCACCGGGAAAGCACTCGGCCTTGGCCTGAGGCCGATCGTCGTCGTCAATAAGATCGACCGCCCGGACGCCCGCGCCGCCGAAGTGCTCGACGAAGTGTTCGAGCTGTTCCTGACGCTCGAGGCCAGTGACGAGCAGCTCGATTTCCCGGTGCTCTACGCCTCGGGCCGCAACGGCTATGCCGGCAAGACCGACGACGTCCGCTCGGGCGACCTCAGCCCCTTGTTCGAAACCATCGTCGATCATGTCCCGCCGCCCTCGGCCGATCCCGACGGTCCGTTCAAATTCCTCGTCACCTTGCTCGACCGCGACAATTTCCTCGGCCGCATCCTCACCGGCCTGGTGTTCTCGGGCTCGATCAAGACCAATGCGCCGATCCACGCGCTCTCCCCCGACGGCAAGATCGTCGAAACCGGCCGCGCCTCGAAGATCATGGCCTTCCGCGGGCTCGAGCGGGTTCCGGTCGAGCAGGCCGGCGCCGGCGACATCATCTCGATCGCCGGCCTGACCACCGCGACCGTCGCCGACACCATCGCCGACCCCACGGTGACCGATCCGCTCCACGCCCAGCCGATCGACC
>JALYQH010000220.1 GCA_030855945.1 Pseudomonadota bacterium
TGCGACATCCCCTTGGGCCCGCTCGCCGACGACGCCCCGCTCTACGAGCGCCCCTATCTCAATCGCGACGAGTATCGGGCGTGGGCCAAGGTCGCGCCGCTCGGCGATATTCCCGAATCGACCGACATCGCCGCCGACCTCTTGAAGCTGATGGCCTCCCCCGCGATCGCCAGCCGCCGCTGGATCTGGGAGCAATATGACAGCCAGGTCGGCGCCGACACGGTCCAGACCGGCGGCGACGCCGCGGTGGTCCGAGTCCACGGCACGCGAAAAGCACTGGCGATGACTACAGACTGCACTCCGCGCTATTGCTATGCCGACCCGGTAGAAGGCGGCAAGCAAGCGGTCGCCGAAGCCTATCGCAACCTGTGCGCGGTCGGCGCGCGGCCGCTGGCGATCACCAACTGCCTCAACTTCGGCAACCCCCAGCGCTCCGAGATCATGGCGCAAATCGTGGGTTGCCTCGAAGGCATGAGCGAAGCCTGCCTCGCGCTCGACATGCCGATCGTCAGCGGCAACGTCAGCCTCTACAATGAGAGCAAGGCGACGGGTGGAGGCAGTGCCATCCTGCCCACGCCGGCGATTGGCGCGGTCGGGGTGCTCGAGGATTGGGAAAAGAGCGCAACGATTGGGTTGAAGTCCGAGGACCAAACAATTTGGTTGGTTGGAGCTTCGCCTGCCGATCGAATTCCTACTTCGCTCGGACAATCGCTTTGGCTTAACGAAGTACTCGCGCGCAAGGAGGGCGAGCCCCCGCGTGTTGACCTCGGAGCTGAACGAAGAACCGGTGAACTCATCCGACAGCTGATTTTAGTTGGTGATTTGACCGCCATCCACGATGTATCCGACGGTGGAATACTCGTCACAGTCGCCGAAATGGCGCTTACTGGCAACATCGGCGCAACCCTTATTGAGGATCAACCAACTGCCTTCTGGTTCGGGGAAACGCAGACTCGTTACGTCGTGACCGCGCGGAGAGATCAGGTACTGCCGATCATCGCCATGGAGTCAGGTGTGCTCGCCGTACCGATTGGGAGGACTGGCGGCGACGCGATCGCCGTCGGGGCCAGCTTGGCTTCCCTCGCCGACCTCCGCGCCGCGCATGAGGGTTTCTTCCCCACGCTGATGGGCGCCGACGCCGCGCTGGCCTGACTTTCCTATTGCGAGTAGGTCGCATTAGCGCTACATCGTCGGCATGATCGTTTGTAGCTGCAACGCGATTCGCGAGGATGACATCCGGCAGGCCGCCCGGCGCGGCTGCCCTTGTCCCGACAGCGCCTACCGCTCGCTCGGTTGCGAGTTCGAGTGCGGGTCGTGCCGCGATTATGCCGAGGAACTGGTGGCAAGCGAGCGCGCCACCCTACTCCAGGTCGATGCGCGCGCCGCCTGAACGCGACTGCGACTGACTTTCAATCACAAAGATTTCTCGGTTTTCCGCCATTTTTTGCTTTGCCGACGCGCGCGCCGGGCGTAAGGCCCGTCGCAACAGGAGAGTGAAATGAAGGGCGACGCCAAGGTAATCGAGCTGCTCAACGAAGCGCTCAAGAATGAGCTTACCGCAGTCAATCAATATTGGCTGCATTACCGCCTGCTCGACAATCAGGGCATAGCCAGGCTTGCCGAGTTCGAACGGCACGAATCGATCGACGAGATGAAGCATGCCGACCGACTGACCGAGCGGATCCTGTTCCTCGACGGCTTCCCCAATTTTCAGATGCTCGGCCGGCTGCGCATCGGCGAGACGGTCGAGGAAATCCTCCGCTCCGACCTCGAGCTCGAGATAGAAGCGGTCGAGCAGTTAAAGGGCGCGATCGCCCATTGCGAGACGGTTCGCGACTATGCCAGCCGCGACCTGTTTTCCGAAATCCTCCGCAACGAGGAAGAGCATGTCGACACGCTCGAAACCCAGTTCGAGATGATCGAACGCATGGGCCTTCCCAACTACATCCAGCTCCAGTCCTCGCCTACCGAGGGCTGATGCGCGCGCATCTCGAACTGCCTTACACGTCGCTGCCCGACATCGGCGACGACGAGCGGGTAAAGCGGGCTCGCACTTTCCGCGAGGAGATGGCGAAGCGCCGCACCTGCCGCATGTTCGCGAGCACCCCAGTGCCGCGCGAAGTCATCGAGCAGGCCATCCTCGCCGCCGGAACCGCCCCGTCCGGCGCCAACCACCAGCCATGGCATTTTGCGGTGATCACTTCGCCCGAACTGAAGCAGCGCGTCCGAGCCGAAGCCGAGAAAGAGGAAGCAGCCTTTTATGCCGGCAAGGCGGGCCAGGAGTGGCTCGAGGCGCTCGCTCCGCTCGGCACCGACGAGGACAAAAGCTTCCTCGAAATCGCGCCCTATCTGATCGTCGTCTTCGGCCAGCGCCGCGGCGGCATCGAGCCCCACGAGAAGAAGCAGAATTATTATGTCACCGAAAGCGTCGGCATCGCCTGCGGACTGATGCTTGCCGCGCTCCACAAGGCTGGGCTCGCAACGCTCACCCATACGCCATCCCCGATGGGCTTTCTGCGCGCTCTATGTCGCCGCCCCGCCGACGAGAAACCGCTGATGGTGATCGTCGCCGGCCTCCCCGCCGCCGACGCCACGATCCCCGAATATGCCACGCGCAAGAAGCCTTTGGAGCAAATTTCCAGCTGGCTGTAGGCAGCCCGCCGAAAACGCTCCCCGTCACTGTGTTGCCGTGTTAGAACGGCCGCGAACGGGGGGATAGCAATGATCGATACGACCGCTGCCGCGGCGCCGCGCGAGCGCATCTGGGGGCTCGACGCTGTCCGCGGCTTTGCGGTGATGGGCATATTGGCAATGAACATCAACGCCTTCGCCATGCCCGGTGGCACCTATTTCAACCCGACCGCTTATGGCGGCGACACCGGGCTCGATTGGCTCGCCTGGCTGTTCAACTTTATCTTTGTCGACAGCAAGATGCGCGGTCTGTTCTCCTTGCTGTTCGGCGCCTCCACCCTGCTCGTCCTCGAGCGCGCGGCCGCCTCGTCGCGGCGCCCGGGGCCGGCGCATTTCGCGCGCATGTTCTGGCTGCTGATCTTCGGGCTGATCCATTTCTATCTCATCTGGTGGGGCGACATTCTGGTGCTCTACGCGATGTGCGGCGCGATCCTCTATTTCTTCCGCAAGCTGTCGGTCCGCGCGCTGCGCCGCTGGGCGATCGGGCTGCTGACCTTCGCCTTTCTGTTCACCGCCGCCCAGTCGGTCGGACTGATGGCCGCGAAGTCCGGCGCTGTGCCGGCCGAGCAATCCGCAGACCTCGAATCGACCTTCGTCATGCTCGACGGGTTCTTCGGCGCCAATCAGGATGCGGTTCGGCGCGATCTGGCTCATTACCGTTCCGACTATTCGACGATCGCACGCGACCGGATTGAGAATAAGACCAGCAAGCCGTTCGTCTCCTTCGTCCAGATGGGGCTCGAGACGCTCGGTCTGATGCTGATCGGAATGGCGCTGTTCCGATCGGGAATGCTGACCGGGGCGTGGGAGCAGGCGCGCTACCGCCGCTGGGCCATGCGCTGCTTCGTCGTCGCGGTCCCGCCGCTGGCGCTGCTCGCCTGGCTGATCGTCGTCTCGGGCTACGACTCGGTCACCATTTTCTCGGTCGCGATGGCTTGGTCGTTGCCGTTCGACGTGATCATGACCATCGGCTGGGCGGCGCTGGTGATGCTGCTCGCGCTGCGCTTTCGAGGCCATCCCGCGATCCTCCGCCTGTCGGCGACCGGCCGCATGGCGTTCACCAATTATCTCACCACGTCGATCGTGATGACCACCATCTTCTACGGCTACGGGCTTGGGCTGTTCGGCGAGATCGGCCGCGCCGCACTTTACCTGTTCGTGATCGGCATGTCGGCGGCGATGCTGATCTGGTCGAAGCCATGGCTCGACCGCTTCGCCTACGGGCCGTTCGAATGGGCATGGCGCAGCCTGTCGCGCTTCGCGCCGCAGCCGATGCGCAAGGCTCGTCCGGCGGTCGCTTAAAGCCGGCCGAAGCTCTGATTGGCGGTGCGCTTGCCGAACCCGCCCTGGACCGGTGCGGCGCGGGTCAGGCGGGGATTGGTCGCCTTTTCGAACAGGTCGATGGTCGCGCTCCACAAGCGGCGCAGCTCGACCACATCGGGGACCAGTTCGTCCGGGAAGCGATGGGTCTCGATGCAGTTGCGCGCGATCTGCTCGATCAGCTCGGCGCGCTCCGCCAGCGGCTCCGCGCCGAACTGCCGCGCCTCGCCCTTGAGCGTATGCGCCGGGATGACCAAGGCGACCGTATTCTGCTCGCGCATGGCCGCTTCGATCTGCGCGACGCTCTTGGCGCCGTCTTCGCGAAAATAGCCGAGGATGCGGATGAAGCCCGGCCCCAATTCGCCGCGGCTTTTCTCGAAATGCACCCAATCGACGATGTCGATGCCGTCGTCCACTCGCCACTCCATCCCCGCAAAGGCGCGAGGTCCATGGCTTCAGTTACGCCACAAAGGGTAAAGAGGGAGTTATGAAGCTTTGTCGTCGTAGGGGTTTTTGGTCGCCCGCAGAGTCAATCTGAGCGGAACTGGACCTAAATCCAGGTCACGGCGCATCGAATTGAGCAGATAGCGGTGATAGCTGGTCGGCAATTGATCGACCCGCGACCCGAAAATGACGAAGCTCGGCGGGCGAGTCTTGATCTGGGTAATGTAGCGCAGCTTGATTCGCTTGCCGCCCGGTGCCGGGGGCGGGTTGGTCTCGACCGCCTTGCCGAACCAGCGGTTGAGTTCGCCCGTGCCGACCCGCCGCGACCAATTGTCGCGTACCTCGAACGCCGCGCCGAGCAATTGATCGATGCCCTTGCCGGTCTTGCCCGACACGGTCAGCAGCGGCACGTCCTTCAA
>JALYQH010000016.1 GCA_030855945.1 Pseudomonadota bacterium
GTAGCGCTCGTCATGCTTGGCGAGGATATTGTCGGCGACGAACCGGCCCTGCTGCACCCGACCTTCGGCGACCACCCCGCTACCCTCGCGGAACAGATCGGGGGTGATGCCGCGATAGCGCACCGGGATGGTCGCTCTGGTATCGCTGACGATGAAGTCGATCGTGACGCCGTCGGGCGCCCGCTTGAGTGAGCCGTCGACGACCATCCCACCCAGCCGCATCGCCTTGCCCGGCGGTGCTTTTCCCGCGGCAATGTCTGATGGCGTGACGAAATAAGCCGCGCGGTCGGCCAGGCCCCACATCGCCAGCAGCACCGCGCCGACCAGCGCGGTCAGTGCGATAATCAGAAGGATGAGCCGCTGGTGCTTGGGTCGCACAATCATGCGCTAGGGGCGATCATCGCGCCCGCTTGACGGCGTGGGCGGCCGCCTCGGCGCGGCGCATCGAGGCCCACGCCCAGCCGATCAGCGCAAGCGTCGCCACCGCGGTCACCGCATAAGCGGCGACGACAAAATGCCACTGGTTCATGTCTCGACGCTCCGGCGCAGCCGGGCCTCCAGCTTGAGGCGGGCAAGATCGGCGCGCATCAGCATCAATGCGCTTGCCGTGAATAGCGCCGTAAAACCGATCATCGTGAGCGGCAGCGGCCACAGCAGTTCGGGCGCGATGGTCGATCCGCCGGCCAGACTGATCGACTGGCCCTGGTGGAGCGTGTTCCACCACAGCACCGAATAATGGATGATCGGCAGGTTCACCGCTCCGACCAGCCCGAACAGCGCCGCCATCCGCCCCTCGCCGCCGCGCTCGCGCTCGGCCGCGGCAAGCGCGATATAGCCGAGGTAGAGGAACAACAGGATCAGCATCGAGGTCAGCCGCCCGTCCCATTCCCACCACGTGCCCCACGCCGGCCGCCCCCAGATCGACCCGGTGGCGAGGCACAAAGCGGCGAACGTCGCGCCCGCCGGTGCCACCGCGCGCCCGGCGACCGCGGCGAGCGGGTGGCGCCACACGATCTGGCTGATCGACGCGGCGGCGATCGCGCCCCAGCCGGCCATGCCGAGCCATGCGGCGGGCACATGGACATAGAGGATGCGCACGGTCTCGCCCTGGAGGTAATCAGGCGGCGTGACGAACAGCCCGCCCGCCATCCCCGCAATCGCCAGCAGCGCGCCGATCGCCAGCAGCCAGCCGGTGGCGGGTCGGGCGATCGTCAGGAAACGAGCAGGGTTGGCATAGGCGTGCATGGGCGGGCGGGCTTTAAGGCAAGGAAGCTAGAAGCAAAACCCCAACCCGCTGATGCTGAGTAGGGACTGAGTAAGCGAAGCGCGTTGAAGGCCTGTATCGAAGGACCGTCCTTCGATACGCCATTTCGACAAGCTCAATGGCTCGTCAGGATGAGCGGAGTTTTGATTGATTACCGCCCGATCAGCCGCTGCGCCATCGCGTCCGCAACTGCCGCCGGATCACGGCCGCTGGCGGCGCTTTCCGCCCATATCTGCTCAAGCCGGTCGGGGATCGCCGCGATCCGTTCGCGCACCAGCGAAGCATCCCCATCGCCGAGATATTCGGTCGAAACGTTGATGATCCCCCCGGCATTGATGACATAATCGGGGGCATAGAGAATGCCGCGCGCATGCAGCCGCTCGCCGTCCCCTGGAGTCGCCAGTTGGTTGTTGGCGCCGCCAGCGACGATCGGAGTGTTGAGCGCCGTGATGGTCTCGGCGGTGAGGATCGCGCCGAGCGCGCACGGGCTCACGACGTCGGCCTCGAGCGACAGGATGTCCGACGGCGCGACGACCGCTGCTCCCGTTTCCTTGGCGAGCGCTTCGACCCGGCCCTGGTCGACGTCGGCGATCGACAATCGCGCCCCCTCGGCCGCGGCGTGGCGGGCGACTCCGCCGGCAACGCTGCCCGCGCCCTGCAGCGCGACATGCAGACCCGCCAGGCTGTCCTTGCCGAGCGCCTGCTTGACCGCCGCCTTGAGCCCGAGGAACACGCCTAGCGACGTATGCGGCCCGGGGTCGCCCCCGACCTCGCCGCCCTCCACCGGAAGCCCTGCGACAAACGGCGTCTGCTCGCGGATCGCGATCATGTCGGCCACCGTCATGCCGACATCCTCGGCAGTGACGTAGCGCCCGCCGAGCGAGTCGACCGCGCGCGCGAAGGCGGCAAGCATTTCAGGAGTCTTGGTGCGACCCTCATCGGCCAGCACGACGGCCTTGCCGCCGCCGAGCGGGAGCCCCGCCATCGCATTCTTGTAGCTCATCCCGCGCGACAGCCGCAGCGCATCGGTCAGCGCCTCTGCATCGTCGGCATAATGCCACAGCCGCGTCCCGCCCGCGGCGGGGCCGAGGTGGGTCGAGTGAAGCGCGATAATCGCGCGCAATCCGCTTTTCTCGTCGGTGACGAAATGAAGCGCTTCATGCGCGTCGAAGTCGGGGAAACCCCACGGCGTATTCATGGATGCGGCTCTGCCCTGTTCGCGCGAAGAATGGTCGCCGCGCTGAAGAAAAATGGGGCGATCGACGGGGCTTGAACCCGCGACCCTCGGTACCACAAACCGATGCTCTAACCAGCTGAGCTACGATCGCCACGGCGCGCCCCCGGTTCCCCCAAGGCGGGGCAGGTTTCCCAAGACGCGCGCGGTC
>JALYQH010000229.1 GCA_030855945.1 Pseudomonadota bacterium
CATCAGGGCAACCCGATCGGCCGCGAAGCGATGATCCGTCTGTTCGCCACCGTGCTCCGGCGCGAGCCCGACGGCGGCCATGTCCTCGTCACTCCGGTCGAAAAACTATCGATCGAGGTCGAGGCAACCGCATTTCGCGCGCTGACCATGTCGATGGAGGGCGAAGGCGAAGCCCGCCGCATCGCCTTCGCGCTCGACAGCGGCGACGCGGTCATCGCTGGCCCCGATCATCCGCTGACGGTCATCAACACGCCCGAGGGCCCCTCCCCGCGCCTCGCCGTTCGCCACGGGCTCGAAGCCGAGCTCGCCCGCCCGCTTTATTATGAGCTGGCCGACGTGGCCATCAACGAGGGTCGCGACCCGCCGGGCGTCTGGTCCGACGGCGCCTTCTTCGCGCTCGATCCGGCCGCATGACCCTGGTCGACCGCATCGGCGCATCGCTCGCCAGCGTCAGCACCGCCGACATGCTTGCCGGAGACCTGATCGAGGGCCCTCCTGCCCCCCTGCGAGAAGCCGCGGTCCTGATCGCCATTACCGACCGGCCCGAGCCCGGCGTGTTGCTAACCCTGCGCTGCGACGGGCTGCGCGATCACGCCGGCCAGATCGCCTTTCCGGGCGGCCGAATCGACGAGGGCGAGGACCCCCGTTCGGCGGCGCTGCGCGAGGCGTGGGAGGAACTCGCTCTCGATCCGGGGAAAGTCCGCATCGTCGGCGAGGCCGATCATTATAAAACCATCACCGGCTTCGGCGTCACTCCGGTCGTCGCCCTCGTGCCGCCTGGCCTCGACCTCGTCCCCAACCCGGCCGAAGTCGCCGACTGGTTCGAAGCACCGCTCGCCTTCCTGCTTAACCCCGCCAACCACAAGCATCGCGAGACATGGTACAAGGGCCGGCTGCGCCATTATTATGAGATTGTGTGGGACGAGCGGCGCATCTGGGGCGCTACCGCTGCAATGATCGTCAACCTGTCGCGGCGGCTGGCATGAAGCTCGACCCAGCCATCTGGCTCGACCGGCCGGGAATCCCCCGCTTGCTGGCCGCGCTCGACGCCGAGGAAGGCGGCGCGCGCTTCGTCGGCGGCGCCGTGCGCGATGCGTTGCTCGGCCTTCCCGCCGAGGACATTGACCTCGCCACCCCGCATCAGCCCGATGACGTCGTTCGCCGGCTCGAGGCAGCCGGGATCAAAGCCGTACCGACCGGAATCGCCCACGGCACCGTCACTGCCGTCGCGTCGGGCACGGTGGTCGAAGTCACCACGCTGCGCTGCGACGTATCGACCGACGGCCGCCGCGCCACCGTCGCCTTCACCGGCGATTGGGCCGAGGATGCCGCACGCCGCGACTTTACCATCAACGCGCTTTATGCCGATCCGGCCAGCGGCGAAATTTTCGACTATGTCGGGGGCGAGGCCGACATCGCCGCCCGCCGTGTGCGCTTCATCGGCTTGCCCCTCGAGCGCATCGCCGAGGACCATCTGCGCATTCTGCGCTTCTTCCGCTTCCACGCCCGCTTCGGCGAAGGCGATCCCGACGCGGGGGCGCTTGCCGCCTGCGCCGAGCGGACCAACGATTTGATGGCTTTGTCGCGCGAGCGGATCGCCGACGAAATGCTCAAGCTGCTCGCCTTGCCCAATCCCGCGCCGACTATCGCCTTGATGCAGCGTCACGCGATCCTCGCCCCGGTGCTGCCCGAGATCATCGACGAGGCAGCCACCGCGATCGTCGCGCTCACCGCCGCCGAAGACGCGGCTGGCATTAGCCCGGACCCGCTGCGCCGCCTCGCCGCGCTGCTGCCGCGCGACCCGGCGCTGGCAATGCGCATCGCGGCGCGCCTCAAGCTATCGAAAAAGGCCCGCAAGCGCCTCGGCGACGCCGCCGATCCCGATCTCTCGGCCGGCCCGCGCCCGCTGGCCTACCGTATCGGCCCGGCCAGCGCGCTCGACCGCCTGCTGCTTGCCGGCCGCGCCGAAGACGCCGCGAGCATCGCCGACTGGCCGGTTCCGCGCTTGCCCATTAGCGGCGGTGACCTGATCGCTCGCGGAGTCCCCCAAGGCCCCGAGGTCGCTCGCGTCCTCCATACGATCGAAGCCAACTGGGTCACCGCCGGCTTCCCCGACGGCCCCACGTTCGCGTCGCTCGTCGACCGCAACCTTGCCGCCGTCGATCAGCACGGTGATTGAGTGCGGCTCAAGGCTAAAGGTTTGCGATAGCTCCAGCCGGCCGCCCGCTCAGTCGGTCGTCCTCTTAAGGAAACCCAGATGCTCGCCGGTCTGTTCGCAATTGCGATCCTCATCGCCAGGCTTTTCCCGACAACGCCGACCGGCCGGTGGCTTCACCTGACGCTCGTCGAGATTCCGGTCGATTGGCTTTCGCGCGTCGAACGGAAACACGTCATCTTCCTGCTGATCATGCTGTTGGCCGGCCCGTCGCTGGCGCTGGCCCTCCCCGTCGAGCTCGCGCTGCTCTATGCGTTCGACCTCTCGGTCTATCTCGACGTGGTCGTTGCGGTCGGAACCCTTGGCGCCGCAAGTCGCGCCAAGCTGGTCTGGGCCCGGTTCGAGACCGCGGTTGCGCGTGCCGTAGCACCGGCGAAGATTCTCGTTGGCGTAACGCCACGGCCCCGCGCAACTCGTCCGCGGGTCCGCAAAACGCCCGCCAATCGAAATGACGCGGACCGACCGGCCAGATTCCTTCGAGCAGCCTAAATCCGCCCCCGGGTCAGGATGGAGTGGCACCCATCGTTGTCAGCGTCGGCTTCGGCAGCCCGCCTTTCTTGTAGCTCGCCATCAGCTCGGCCTTGCGCGCCGCGAGTTGCTCGCCGAGCGCATCCATGTCGAGCCCGGCCTTCCTGGCCTGCGCGAACAGACCTTCCATGCGCATTTCTTCTTCCTCGACATGATGCTCGATTTGCTCGCCGAGCACCTTGACCTTGGCGTCGTAAAATTCATCGCCCGGCCCGCCGGCCTCGATCTCGGCGATCAATATCTTGGCGCCATCATGCTCGACGTAGGCTTCCTTGAGCAAATCATCCTCGACCTTGCCCTCGCACGCCGGGTAAAAGATTTCCTCCTCGATCGCGGCATGGACGGTCAGCTCCATGCAAATCTCCTCGGCGAGCTTTTGCTTGCGCCCGTCGCCGCTCGCGTTCTCGAAGCTCGCGAACAATTCCTCGACCTTCTTATGGTCGGCCTTGAGCAGAGCGACGGCATCGGGAGTTTTCGTGTCGGCCATGATGTTGATTCCTTTGCTGGGAAGTTAATGGCGCAACCGCTCCGCCGGGCGCTTCGTTCCAAACGCGAATCAGTCTCATTTATAGGCGCTTCCGTTCGCTCGGGGTCGCATAGAGCGCTCGGCATAAGTCCGCCCGGAGATGCTAGTACTTCGCCGCGATGAACGCGGGGCCGCCTAGGCCCGCAGCCGCGACTTCCAATATGCAAGCGCGGCTGCGGGCTCCAAAGGCTTGGCGAAGAAATAGCCTTGCCCGCTAGAACAGCCGAGCGCCGCCAGCGTCGTCGCCAGCTCGACCGTCTCGATGCCCTCGGCCGTGGTCTTCATGCCGAGCGCGTCGGCGAGGCTCAGCACGGCGCGGACGATCGCCACGCTGTCCGCATCGCGCATCATCCCGGAGACAAAGCTGCGGTCGATCTTGAGCACGTCGATCGGCAGCCGCTGCAGGTAGGCAAGGCTCGAGTAACCGGTACCGAAATCGTCCATCGCCACCGTCGTCTCCAGGGCCTTCAGCGCTTCGAACACGCGGATCGCGCGCGCCGGATCCTGGACGATCGAGCTTTCGGTGAGTTCGAGCGTCAGCCGCTGTCCCGCCAGCCCGCTCGACCGAAGCGCGCTCGCCACCATCGAGGCAATGTCGTCGCGCGCAACCTGGATCGCCGACAGGTTGACCGCGACATAGATTGGCAACGGCGCGCCGGTTTCTTTGTCCCACTCGGCCAGCATGCGCGCGGCCTTGTCCATCGCCCAGCGGCCGAGCGTCAGGATCAGCCCGCTTTCCTCGGCGACAGGGATGAACTCGACCGGCGAAATCTCGCCGCGATCCTCATGCGTCCAGCGCGCCAGCGCCTCGAACCCCGCAACCTCGCCCGACTTCAAATCGATCAGCGGCTGGTAGAATAGTTTCAGCTGATCCTTGTCGAGCGCGCGGCGAAGCTCGGTCTCGATCGAGAAGCGGCGCCGCGCGGCGCTTGCTTCCTTCGGCGCATAGACTTGCGGCTTGCCCGCCAGCTTGGCCTGCTTGACTGCGAATTGCGCGTGGCGGAACAATTCCTCGGGGTCCTGCCCCGAATCCATCAGCGCCACTCCGATCGCGCATTCGACTCGAATTTCGAGATCGCCGAGGTTAAAGGGCGTGGTCATCACCTGCTGGATTCGCTCGGCGGCGGCGAGCGCGTCGTCCGCCCCGCGCTTGAGGCTGACCAGCACGCCGAACTCATTGCCCCCCGTGCGCGCCAAAATATCGCCGGTGCGCAGCGCGGAGATGAGCCGGCGGGCGAAAGTGATCAGCAACTCGTCCCCGGCCAGGCTGCCCATCGATTCGTTGATCCGGCTGAACCGGCACATGTCGACCACCAGCACCGCATGGTGGCTCTTGCGCCGGTCGCCCATGTCGGCCGCCTCGAGCGATTCGGTGAAGCTCAGCCGGTTGGGCAGTCCGGTCAGACTGTCGCGCAGCATCTCGGCGCGAAGCGTGCGTTCGGCCTGGACCTCGACCGTGCGGTCGACCAGGCACACCAGGCACCGCGGCCGACCCTTCTCCTGGTCGCGCCCAAGCGGCGCCAGCTTGATCCGGAAATGGCGCGAGCCAAGCCCGTCGCCGTCGCAGAAATCGAGCTCGCTGGTCGCTTCGAAATCGGCGAGGAAATCCATCATCAGTTGCGCGATGGTAAGGTGAGCGCAGCTACGGAAATCGCCGCTCATCATCGCCGCGTCGCCAGTCAGCGCAATCACCTCGTCGAACCGCTGGTTGCGCTCGATCAGCTTCAATATGCCCTTTGAGGTCAGCCCGACGATCGCCGCGGCGATCGGCAACGCGGCAAGCAAGGCGCTGTCGTCGCCAAGCGAACGCGTTTCGTGCCCGACGGGTGCTGCAGCCTGCATGGAAACCGGATTAACCGGGACTAGTTAAGGGAATGTCACCCTTGTTCGGTTTTCGGAGCAGGTGGAACAGGCTCGAACCGGTTTGAGCGCGGGAATCCATTGGGCGCGATCCGCCCCGCCGCGCCGCGCACCGCGCGCCACGGGGTCAAGTCGGTCTCGGCGCGCACCCGGCCGCTGCCCCCCCCAAGCGGCCAGCTGATCCCCTCGGCCATGGCGAAGGCGATCGCGTCCGAAAGCCCGCCGTCCCGGTAGCGCTGCAATTGCACCCCCGCCCCGCGCCCAAGCTCGGGCAGTTCGGCCAGCGGGAACACCAGCATCTTGCGATTGTCGCCGATCGCCGCGACCGCGTCCGCATGCGCGTCCACCTTCTTCAGCAGCGCGACCTTAGCCCCCGGACGCAGGTTGACCAGCTGCTTGCCCTTGCGCGTCTCGGCTAACGTGGCCTCGCCGCTCGTCACGAACCCGCGCCCGTCGGATGAGGCGACCAGCAGCCGCGTCTCGGGCTTGACCACCATCGCCGCGACAATCTCCGCCTCGGCCTCAAGGTCGACCGTCAATCGCAGCGGCTCGCCGAACCCGCGTCCGCCGGGCAATCTGTCGCCGGCCAGCGTATAGACCCGACCATTGTCGGCCATCGCCAGCAATTTGTCGGTCGTCTGGGCATGAAACGCCAGGTGCGGCCCGTCCCCCTCGCGCCACTTCAGCTCGGCGATTTCGCTTAGCACCACATGCCCCTTCATCGCCCGGATCCAGCCGCGCTGCGACAGGATCACTGTGATCGGCTCCTTCTCGA